>JAGYNX010000150.1 GCA_018399855.1 Spirochaetota bacterium | reverse complement strand
AAACCGGTGAACCATTTATGGTGTATGAAAAGCCGTACCTACACCCAAACTCACCGGAAAAAGAACCCGGTTACTGGGACTGGAGCCTGATACCGGTCAAAGATGAAAACGGAGCGGTCACCCAGGTAGTGCTAACCCTGGCAGATGTAACCGAAAAGGTTGTATCCAGGGAAACCATTCGGAAAAACGAAGAACTCTTCAGGCAATCCATGAAAGTTGGACGAAACTTCGCCTTTGAGTGGAACGCCAAAACCGACACAATAACCCGCACCGGGGAATGTGACAATATTCTGGGTATCGGTAATGAGCTTGGCAGCTATGATACTGCCACACGATTTCTCAGCATGCTGTCTGAAGATGACAGTAGAAAACTAAATAAAATTATCAGGGAACTTACCCCACGAGATGACACATACCATGTAATTTACAGTTTTATTAATCCCAACGATCTAAGAGTAGTTCTGGAAGAAACAGGAAGGGGACTATTCGATACCGAGGGAAACCTTACCGGCATCGTTGGGATCGCTGTTGACATTACCCGACGCAGGAAGGCTGAAGAAGCACTGGTAAACAGCGAAGCTGAGATCAGAAAACAGCTGGTTGAAATCGAGAATATTTACAGGATAGCCCCCATAGGAATGTGCATGTTTGACCGTGACCTGCGATACATTCGTGTCAATGATCAACTGGCAAAAATTAACGGGATCCCAGCGCATGACCACCTTGGTCGAACCCCCAGAGAAGTTGTACCCGACCTGGCAGACCAGGCAGAATCAGTATTACGTAAGGTTATTGAGTCTGGTAAACCGGTTCTTAACCAGGTAATAAAGGGAGAAACCCCTGCAAATCCGGGAGTAACAAGGACATGGAAGGAAAGCTGGTTTCCCCTCTATGATGAAAATGATGACATATACGGTGTTGGAACCATCATCGAAGATATTACTGAAAAATTATACGCGGAGGAACAGCTTCGTGATCTCAACGAAACCCTTGAACAGCGCATTGAGCAACGAACCGGTAAAATTATGCAGCTTGCTAATCAGCTTCGGGCCATGAACATAGAATTAAACAGGGTGGAACAACGTGAAAGGATTCGTCTTTCTCAAATGCTGCATGATTATATACAACAATACCTCATATCGGCAAGAATTCAGATGGGATGGGTCAAAAGAAAATCCTCAGAAGGTAAGATCAGGGAAAGATCCGGGGAGATCATATCAATTCTCAACGAAGTAATAGAATCCACCCGTTCATTAACCGTGGAGATTCATCCACCCGTGTTAAGCGTTTCGGGACTTTCCGAAAGCCTGTACTGGCTGGCCGATTACATGTATGAAAAATTCGGGTTCAGGGTTGGTGTTGATACCGATAGACAGGCAGAACCCGACTCCGAAAAAGCAAGGTATTTGTTGTTCGAATGCGTGCGGGAATTACTTCTCAATTCCCTCAAACATTCCGGCACGAAGCGTGCCACCGTCAAAATGACATTACTTGATGAAAATTTCATACGCATACAGGTAGAAGACAGGGGCAAAGGATTTAATACTGAACTCCTGAATTTCCACTCTGCCGGGTTTACCAGTTTCGGTCTTTTCAGCATACAACAGAGGATGACGTATTTTGAAGGGTCAATGGATATTCAAAGTAACCTTTCTGAGGGCACCAGCGTTACATTGATAATGCCCATCAGGCTTGAAGAAATTTCGCCTGCCGCCGGCACCAACGGAAAGGAATCGGGGGAGTCATCCCATGTCTCAATGTGATACATGCCACATAACAGAAAAGCTTTACCAGTGCTGCGGGCGTCATCCCCTTACCGGCAGTAAGGTGCAGTTGCAACTGGCTGATGGTACATTAGTAACTGCCTGTCCACATCTTGATCCACATGGGCGTTGCACCATATATGAATCACGCCCCCTGGGATGCCGGCAGTTCATTTGCGATTGGTACAACACGGCAGAAGATCTGGAAGATCGCAAAACATTTGAACATCGTTTTTTCAGTTACTTCAGCACCATGGACATTGTCTGATCTTTAATTATTCCGTATTCGTTGCCGGTAAACCTGACCTTATGACAATTCTTGTTTTCTCTATTAGTTCCTGAATATTTTCGTCATTATAAGGAGACGTATCGATTGGGGGATGAATTGTCATGTGCACCACCCCGGGAAATAACCTGGTTGTATTGGGGGGCAACACCTTTCCTGTCCCCGATATGGTAACGGGGAGCATGGGAAGGTCAAGATCAAGGGCCATTCGAAATGCCCCCTTCTTGAATTCACCCAGGCTTCCGTCAAGGCTGCGTGTACCCTCGGGGAAAAAGATCACCGATGTACCGTTGACAATTTTCTTTTTTGCTTCCCGCAATGAGGCAAGGGCCCTCTCATGATTTGACCTGTCTATGAATATATGCCCCACTTTCTCGCAACCGATTCCCAGTCCGGGCACTTTTCGCAATTCCTGTTTCATCACCCACTTAAAATCAATACCCAGCCATCCATACAGCACAAACACGTCAAAATGACTCTGATGATTAGCCGTAATGACATATGACTGTTCTTTGTCTATATTGTGCCTGCCATGTACATGCACACGCATGGGGGTCACATACCCGTTAAGTCTCGACCAGATTGAACCGCACACATAGCTGGCAAACCTGGGGTTTGTCAATGGCACAAGGATGATGGTAAGAGATCCGAAAAACAGCGTTGATACCACGAGAAAAGGCGTATAAATGAACCACTTGTATGGCTGATACAGCACGTATAATAATTTTTTCATTCGAAGACCCCCGTTAATCGCAAACATGGAAGTTGTCATTATAATCATAATGTAAATTATTATCAACCAGATTACTGTACTCTCTGTTTATTTCATTCAATCAATGATCACCCCGATTACCCTGCCGCACCCGCCGCATTTGAACCTCACGATGGGTTTTTGCCCTTCCGTACTATCCGTTACTCCAAAATTTTTGATTTGACTTTCTCTTATATATAACTATATGTAAATACCTGTAAACAACTAGAAATTTCACCACAGAGACACTGAGAAACAGAGAATAATATTTTTTTTGCTGTTTACATATAATTCATTTCTCTGTACCTCTGTGTCTCTGTGGTTAGATTAAAGGGGCAGGTAACCATATGGAAAGATTCAGCAGGTGGAAACAACTAGTATACTCCAGCGGACAGACCGGGTTTTCGCTACTTGACAACATTTTCGGTGTGTATCTTATCTTCTTTCTGATACCACCCGTTGAAACTGGCATGCCAGAACTGATTCACAACACGCCCCTTTTTATGGGATTGACCATAATCGGTGTCATCATAATATTCGGCAGGATCATCGATTCTCTTGCCGACCCCCTGGTGGCCCACTGGAGTGACAACGCTAAATTCAAGATGGGACGCCGTAAATTCTTCATGATCACCGGGGCCATCCCCTTCTGCCTGGCGGCCATATTATTGTTCTATCCACCTACCCCGTCCCCTTCAACCATTAACGCCGTATACATAGCGCTAATACTTGGTATATATTTCTTCTTTTATACATACTTTATGACTCCCTATCTTGCCCTTATACCAGAGCTCAGTCACACCCATGATGACCGCATATTTATCACGGTAATCCAGGCAGCCTTTGCCCTGCTTGGTGGCGCTATGATTCTCATTGGTGTTCCTGTATTATGGGACGTACTGCAGGGATCATTCGAGAAAACAACAGCATTGAGGATATCACTGATTATTATGATCGCCCTTGCTGGTATCAATATGATTGCCTCTGCCCTGCCGGTAAATGAGAAGAAATATTCTGTCAGCAAACCGGCTGATGTAAAATTTCTTGAATCCATCAGGATGACGGTCACCAACAGGACATTCATAATCTACATGATACCAACCATACTTTTCTGGTTTTCCTTCCACATAGTACGGGCAGTCATCGCCTATTACCCCATGGTATTGCTGCAACAGCCCCAATCCATGCAGACACTACTAATGGTAACATTGTTTGGCAGTGCCATTGCATTTTTTCTCATCATTACCTATATTGCCAGGTGGGTAAGTAATAAAGCCATCATGCTGGCAGGCCTGCTTGCTTTTGCCATATTCATGTCGATGATGTATTTCGTTGATACCATGGGCGACTTAAAACTGACAGCCGCTTTTGTTCACATGGCACTGTTAGGATTCCCTGTAGCAGTTCTACTGGCCATTCCTAATGCAATTCTTGCCGACATAAGCGAAGTGGACGGGCACAGAACAGGGAAGAACCGCGAGGCCATGTTCTTCGGTACGCAGGGACTCTTCATGAAAGTTAATTACGGGGTGGCAGCCGCCATACTCTCATATCTCTTCGCCGCATTCGGAAAGGATGTTGCCAATCCACTGGGTGTGAAACTTGCCGGACCGGTTGCGGGTATATTCTCACTGGCGGGATTTTTTATCTTCATACTTTACCCGCAGAAGAAAATCGACAGCGAGCTGAAGGAGATACGCGAGGAGATATTAAAAGTTAACGAAAGGTAAGAAGTGAAGTGTGATCAGCACCTACTTTATCGTATCTTTATCGCCATGAGGGTAATATCATCCATGTATGTGATGCCTTCATAGTGCCGGTGCAGGCGTTCCATGAGGACACTGGTTAACTCTTTCATGGAACCCCGGCAATATCCTTCATCTATCATTTGACGCACGAGTGAAACAAACCTTTCTTCGCCAAAAAGTTCACCATCCGTGCTTATCTCTTCATATATGCCATCGGAAAACAGCAATATCACATCATCCTGTTGCAGCGTTTGACTTTTCAGTTCATATTTAGAATCCTGGTCAAATCCAAGGATTCGCCCCTTACCCTGTAAAGTCAACATTTCTCCCGTTGCCCCCCGGATAAGGAACTGGTCGGGATGGCCTGCTGACGTATAGTATAATTTCCCCTCCAAAACCTGCATCAGAAAAGCGGTAAAAAAACTGTCAGTTCTCAGGTCACGCATAAAAACCCTGTTCAAATAATCCATACGCCGTTCGGGACTTTGCAGCTTCAGGCTCTGCTTGTGTACAATATCCACCTGCATGGTAAAAAGAGCCGCCTGTATGCCATGCCCTGTCACATCTGCCACGGTAAAGGCTGTTGAACCATCCTCCATAAGCGAGATATTATAGTAATCACCACTTACTGTTCCGTTCTGCGGGAGATATACCACATCCACGTCAAAATTCTCAAGTATAGAAAACATCTCCCGGCTGCTGAGTATCTGTTGCTGCACCCTGCCGGCGATATTCAGTTCCTCGTTCATTATAACCAGTTCTTCATGTTCCCTGCGTGCCACTTTAAGGTTCATCATTGTACGAACCCGGGCCAGCAGTTCTCGCTTATCAAAGGGACGCACCAGGTAATCGTTCGCACCCGCGTCAAAAGC
>JAGYNX010000015.1 GCA_018399855.1 Spirochaetota bacterium | reverse complement strand
CATCTCGTCAAATAATGCACCCGACAATTCAAGAAGTATGGTGATGTCCTTTCCGGCTGAAGACCGAAGCTGGGCGGTGCTGTCATCGGCAACGATGCTCCCCCTGTCTATAATGATCACACGATCACATGTCGCTTCAACTTCAGGCAAAATGTGTGTAGAAAGGATAACAGTTTTTTCTTTACCTATCTCCCTGATAAGATTTCGTATCTCAATAATCTGGTTAGGATCCAGGCCACTTGTGGGTTCATCAAGTATAAGTATATCAGGATTATGGATCATGGCATGGGCCAGGCCCACACGCTGCTTATACCCCTTGGATAATTCATTGATGTTTTTATGCATTACCCCCTGCAGGCCGCACAGGTCAGCGATTTCACGCACCCGGTGTTCATCTTCAACTTCACGTATTCTTTTAATGAATTCAAGGTAGTCATATACCATCATATCCCCGTACAGAGGTGCAGACTCGGGCAGGTAGCCGATCATCTCTTTTACCTGCAGTGGATTTTCTTCAACATTGTACTTACCGATAACCACGTTCCCTCCTGTAGCTTTCAGGAAACCGGTCAAAATACGAAGTGTTGTTGTTTTGCCTGCACCATTTGGACCCAATAGGCCGGTGATTTCCCCCTTGCGGATTGCAAACGAGATATCACCAACGGCACACACATCACCGTAATTTTTTGTTAGATTTTTTACATTTATCATGAGTTCCCAATGCCCTCCTTTGGTGGCTGTTTTAGTCGATAAAAATAATAATTAGCATGTAATTACACATGAACGTACGGGGTATATTACTGGTACGTATAGAAAACACCTTTCATGTTACAAGAATTTTTAAAAATCAAGAACAATCCCGGAAAGTGTACTCTGTGGTGAACCAAGCCCCCTGCCCGACTCAATATCATACCATGCGTAAAGCCCCGATGTCTCCACAAGCTCCATTGTTGCCCTTCTGAGTTGTTCTGCAAGGTCAGCATAACCATACGTTACCAGGCCATGATATATCATCCAGTTATACACGATATTTACCGTGCATCCCCGGTGATGGTCAAGCTTCCTGTCATGTTTGCCATCAACCAGGCTGCCGCTTAGCGGCAGCTTTTGCCAGAAGCCATAACCGGGCATAAGATATCGTGATACCATCTGCTCTGCCCGTTTCCTGTCTATCATTCCTGAAAAAAGCATTAAAATTGAAGAGATGGTGATTGACCGCACCGGTCTCCATCCGTCCTGAAAATATTGGGGCAAATAGCACTCGTATTCATCAGACCACAGGCGCTCTTCCACGCTGGAAGTGATAGTACTTATTTTATGTTTAAAATGTTCCTTCATGGATTGATCAATAACAATGCTGCTTTTTTTCAGCGCGTGAAGACCGGCAAGATATACCGCGCAGAAATAAGGATCGATAAACCGGAAAGGCATATCACGTATAGACGGTATATTTCCCCACTCAACGTTTTCATTCACCTGCAAAAGTTTTCGTATGCGCAACATCTGCCGGTAAAACCCCATCTTTCCCTTCACTTCAACATCAAGAACCTCATCATAAAGTTGTGACTGAAAAAAGCCTGATTCAAAAGGATGAATAATAACAGGCAGTCCTTCCCCCCACAACTCCCTGATCTGCTCGAGAAAATACATCTCTCTCTGCGCGAAGGGTAAAAGATCTTTCAAGCTGCCGGATAAACCGTCCCTTGATGAGAGACTGGCTATTGCGTACAATCCCATGGGGGGGCCAATAAGATGAGATATACCTGAATCATCGAACATGCCGCGAAATAAAAAATTAAAAAGCCGGTCACCGGTGGTAACCCGTTTACCTGTTTTCATCATCAACGGCACAGCACCATCAAAACGCTGATAATAATATACAGATTGCAGCTCTTTTAATGCCCTTTCCACATTAATATGAGACAGCGCAATAGAATGAATGGCCGACGCGAAGGGTACATGTCCGTTCAGCATATCCGTGTAACGGGTAAATTCAACATCTCCCCGTCGAATAACAAATTTATTAAATATTCGTTCCAGGTCAGGAACAAGGTAATGGCTTTCCGATTTATATTTAGTTTTTCGTGTTCTTTTCATGAAAGTCTACGATCTGCCAAAATCGTCTTCAAGTCGCTCTATATCGTCCTCACCAAAATAATCACCACGCTGCACTTCAATAAACCTCAAATCATCAGATCCGGTATTACTCACACGATGAACTGTTGAAAAATTTATATCAACGGATTTGCCCGCTTGAACCGCAACTTCTACTGTATCCAGCGTCACTATTCCTTCACCACTTATGAAATACCAGTGTTCCTGCCTTCTCTGGTGACGCTGCAGGCTGAGACGCTTTCCGGGATATACAGTAATACGTTTTACCTTATGATCTTCTTTGTCCTCAAGAATTTCATAATATCCCCAGGGACGATACTCGCCATTGATATCCACGGTATCATTGTTCGAATTGCATTCTGATCCTGCACTCACTTCGTCTCTCCCCTGAAATAATACCTGTATATAAAAGAATTCAATTGTTCTGTGGTAATTACATCCATATCTTCAAGTATCTGTGCCAGCAGGCGGTGCTGATTATTCTTTCGCAGTCTTTCCTGTTTGCGAACAGCCTTATCTATATCATCAGCAGTTGCCAGCCCCTCACGTTTGAGCAGTTCTCCGATCAAGAGTTCATCCACCATCTCACCCTTACCTGCCGCGAACTCCTCTTCCATCTCCCGTATAACCGGTTCAGCCTCTTCTGGAATTTGAACGGGTTTTCGTGATACCAGCCGTATCATAAACGCCCTGAGCATCTTCTTCTCTTCATCCTTAAGACTTCTGTCCGTCACTACATCCAGAAGTCTTTTGGTGAGATCTCGGACTCTCAGGGCATCCATAACGATTACCCGTTTGCCTTCATAAAGTCATTCATGAAATCAACAAGGGTCTTCACCCCTTCAACCGGCATCGGGTTATAAATTGAGGCCCGGCATCCTCCCACCGAACGGTGGCCTTTAAGTCCGCTGAGTCCTGCCTTGTCTGCTTCCGCGATAAATTTCTTTTCAAGATCCTCATCTGGCAATCGCCATACAACATTCATCTTCGATCTGCTGCCAGCATCAACTGGATTACGATAATATCCATCACTGTTCTCAATGGCACCATACAACATGGATACCTTCTCATCTCTCCGCTTTTCAATTTCTTTCATGCCGCCAATAGATTTGATCCATTTGAGTGTAAGGTTTGTCATCCACACCGTAAATGATGGGGGTGTATTATACAATGAATCACTTTCGGCATGCTGATTATATCGAAGATAGGCGGGAAGATCTGTTCGTGCTTTTTCAATCAACGATTTTCGCATTACAATAAATGCCATACCAGCAGGGGCCAGGTTTTTCTGTGTGCCGGCGTATACCATGTCGATCTTGTCCCAGGGCAGCGGACGGGACATGATATCAGAGGACATATCACAAATCAGGGGCACATCCCCGGTATCAGGGAAATAAGGCCACTGGATACCACCGATTGTCTCGTTTGAACACAGGTGTACGTATGCCGCACCAGGTGTAAGTGTAAGTTCATCCTGGGCGGGAATTTTAGTATAGCTTCCTTCTTTGCCGTCCCATGGCACATTTACTTTACCGATAAGTGTGCCATCACTATAGGCTTTCTTCGCCCATGAACCGGTAAGAATATAATCAGCTGTCTGCCCCTCTTTTAATAACGCCATCGGAATCATGCCAAACTGCATTGTGGCACCACCCTGCAGAAACAGGATATGAAAATCATCCGGGATGTCCAGTATCTCCCTGGCAAGTGTCATAGTGTCATGATGTACTTCATCGTATAATTTCCCACGATGGCTCATCTCTATGAGAGACATACCGGAATCATGATAATTTACCATCTGCCTGGATGCTTCTTCAAGAGTATCAACAGGTAATGTTGATGGACCCGCGGAAAAGTTAAAAATTCTAGCCATGATTTTTCTCCATTTTGATATATATTGAAACAAAATAACATGTAATACTGCAGAATTTATGAGACAACAGTAGCATATCGCCAGCGCAAGACAAGTAAAAATTATAACTGATTTCTATTGACAACACGCACGGGCAACTTGAAAATAGCCCCGGGTAATTTCCCCGGGAGAATTGTTACATATGAAGAAACTTCCCATAAAGGGCACACGCTGGCTAAAAACGATTCACCTCGTTACAGTATGCATGTGGGTAGGAGGTGCAGCAAGCCTGCTGCTGATCTTATTTTTATCGAGACCAGCCAGCGGTGATGAACTCTACGGAATTAACCTTGCAATGAAGATGGTGGATGATTTTGCCATCATCCCGGGTGCACTGGGTAATATTTGCGTGGGAATTATCTACGGTATATGGACAAAATGGGGCTTCTTCCGTCATCGCTGGATAACGGCGAAATGGATAATGACAATAGTACAGGCCTTATTTGGCACCTTTTTCCTTGGTCCATGGCTGAACAGCAACGTTGCCATTGCTGCACGTTTACGGGATGCAGCCTTTACAGACCCACAGTTTCTTTACAACCAGCAAATGAACAGTATTTTCGGCATTATACAGCTATCTCTTCTGCTTCTCATGGTCTGGATATCCGTGTTCAAACCATGGAAATCCAAAAAACATACATCAAAGGCAGGGTAACAACGCATGGCAGCCGGACAATTATACGTTATTGCCACACCAATTGGCAACATGGAAGATATCACCCTGCGTGCCCTTCGCATACTCAGGGAAGAAATAGATATTGTATTATGTGAGGACACACGGCAAACCAGAAAGCTGCTCAGGCATTATGATATCAACCTTCCCGCCTATGCTATCCACGCCCATACCACGGCAGCCAGGATTGAAAGGGCCGTGCATGAAATAAATACTGGAAAAAACGCGGCGTACATGACAGATTCCGGTACCCCGGGAGTGTCCGACCCCGGGGCTGTGCTGGTTGCAGCTGCCAGAAAGGAAAATATACCCATAATTCCCCTGCCGGGACCCTCTGCGCTGAGTACACTTATATCTATATCCGGTTTTTCGGGTAAAGAAATAATTTTCGCCGGGTTTTTAAGCAAAAAAGACGGGAAAAGAAAAAAAGAACTTCTGAAATACAGGGAATTAGATGGAATAATAGTGATATACGAATCACCACACCGAATTGACAAACTTCTTGCCGCAATTAACGACATATATCCTGATGCACAACTAGTAGTAGGACGAGAACTTACAAAGATGTACGAAGAAACCATAACAGGCAGGGCAACTGACATACTTGAAAACCTTGATTCTATCACCAGGAAGGGAGAATTTGCAATTGCCATCAACAATAGAAAAGGCAAATAATTCCTTGATATTTTTCTTTTTTTTACGTATAATGAGCACAAAAGGTAAGTTCAATTAAAGAATTGACAAAAATATCCGATAATTATAATAGATTAACAAAGGGTTAAAAACTATGGTAATTGACAAGATTGGAAATATCAACAACATAGTTGATACAAAGAACACCAAGCCTGTTTCCAGGAACAAGTCAATAGATAAATCTGACTCTGTTCAGATATCTTCTGAAGCAAAAAGTGCCGCAGAACAGGCAAAGATATCCCAGATTGTAAAAGATACTCCAGATGTACGGGCTGAGAAGGTTCGTGATATTAAGGCAAGGATTGCCGAGGGTACCTACGATAAATTCGATGATAACAAGGTACTTGAAATGGTTGCTGAAAAGATCGCAACACAATTGCTTCGATAATTTTTTCACCCTTTGTGAGAAACCTTTTGCTGGAAAATCAAAAAGCGGATACCTTATGTTCCGCTTTTTTTATATCCTGACTAATGGGGTTTACCTTGAATAACGGCATTGTCCCTGATTTTAATGTTCCAACAAAAATATATGTCAGAAATAACATTCTGAGCGATATCGGTGATATCGTCAGTACTTACGGTTCAAGGGCCCTGATAATAACCAATACCACCGACTTTATTCATTTTCAGGATACCATTGATTTTATATCCAGGCGTTGTATTGATAAAAAAATCGGATGTATTATTTTTGATGAAATCCCACCCGATCCGAATACAGATTACATTGATTCAGCCGTATACTTTGCCAGGAAAACACGATGTGATGTCATAATCGGGTTTGGTGGCATCCATTCCATCAACAGCGCCAAGGCCGTTTCACTGCTTATAAATAATCACCTTTTTTGTGAAGATCTTTTCAGTTACCCTGAAGTACAGAAACCTGTGAACCTGGTAACAATACCAGTCTGTCCTCTCTTTGGTTTTGAAATAATACCCTATTTATACCTTGCTGATATACAGGAGGATATTAACAGGGTATATAATCATCCATACCTTTACCCCAGTGCAACTGTAATAGATTCAAAGATATTTCTGCAAACACCCGAGGACAGGATGACGCAATACGGCATAAGTACACTTTCCATGGCCACCGAGTCCGTCATCTCTACAACTAATAACGGGATCATTAATTCTTTTGCACTCAGGGCTATTGACCTTACTTTCAAGAATCTTCCACTCGCATTCAGGGAACCCGATAATGAACAGCACCACCTTAATCTTGCGTATGCCTCAATAATGGCAGGCATCGCGTTTACCGTATCCGAACTTTCCCTTTCACTGGCAATTTCGCTGGCATTATCATCAATTACATCACTTCGTGTTGAAACCAGCATGGCATTAATGCTTCCCCATGTGATGGAATATAATCTTACCGCATCACCGGGTAAGTATGTACAGATGTCAAAGGTTATGGACGAAAATGTCAAAGATATCACGGTAATTGAGGCAGCTATTAAGGCGGTTGAAGGTGTAAGAAAACTTGAATCAGATGTTGACATACCTCAACGATTATCTCAATTTGATATTTCAAAGAATACTTTCTCAAAAGCAGCGGAAATTACGATGTCATACCCCTTTATTGAAAATGCGCCAAGACAGCTGACAAAAGATGAAATTGAAACAATATTAATTGCCGCGTATTGATATGGACAAAGAAACAATAATAAACCTGCTGCATCGCTATAAAAACAGTGAGTTATCAGACGATGAAATGCTAAAAGTATTAAATCGACTACCCTTTGAGGACCTCTCGTTTGCAAAAATTGATCATCATCGAAGTATACGCACAGGATTCCCCGAGGTAATATACTGCGAAGGGAAAACCAGTGAACAGGTGGCACTAATCGCGAAGAATATCACCGAAAGAGGTGCCAACCTTCTTGCCACAAGGGCCACTGAAGAAATGTTTAACGCGGTAAAAGAACAGTTACCCCGATCCCGTTACAATTCATCAGGAAAAGTGATAACCTGCACCATCAATGAAATTAAGCCCCTCGATCACAGGATAACAATAGTTACCGCGGGAACCGCTGATATCCCTGTAGCCGAAGAGACCAGTGAAACCCTTACAATGCTGGGATTACAATCCACTCTCATCACAGACATCGGTGTGGCAGGAATACACAGGGTTCTTCATCATTTCGAAGCATTAAACGAATCGAAATTAATCATAGTCATTGCAGGTATGGAAGGAGCCCTGGCTTCTGTAATATCAGGCATGGTTCGATGCCCGGTAATAGCTGTTCCCACATCAGTAGGGTATGGCACATCATTTGGGGGGATAACCGCTTTACTGGGAATGCTTAATTCATGTGCTCCCGGAATCGCGGTCATGAATATTGACAATGGGTTTGGCGCCGCAAGCCTGGCATTCAAAATAATACGCAGTTTTACACCTGATGGTAACCAGTCATGAAATCGTTGTATATTGATATCCAGCTTGGTGTATCAGGAGACATGCTTCTTGGTGCACTAATTGACCTCGGTCTTGATACTGAGATCCTGTTTGAAATGCTGAAGAAACTACAACTCCAGGGATGGGAAATTAGTCCCAAAAAAGTAATTCGAAACAGCCTGGCTGGTATTTCAGCAGGGGTTTCCTGTAAGGTAGATCATACTCATCGGAACCTTTCCGATATTTTAAGTATTATCAGAAATGCAGGGTATAACGAGACTACTAGCGGCAGAATTGAACGAATTTTTGAAACGCTTGCCCGGGCAGAAGCAGCTGTACATGATACTGATGTATCCAATATTCACTTTCACGAAACAGGGGCTATCGACAGTATCGTCGATATCACAGCGTTTTGCCTGGCACTTGAAATATTGAATATTGATAACGTTTATTTTAATACGTTTAATTTCGGTACCGGTACCGTCATCGCTTCTCATGGTGAGATTCCGGTTCCCTCACCTGCTACTGTTTTGATCTCAAAAGGATTTGAGACAGTCTTTACCAGCAAGCATGGTGAACTTGTCACACCATCCGCTGCTGCAATTCTTACCTCCATTGGAGAACAGTGCGCGATACTGCCATCCGCTTTAATTGAATCAAATGGTACTGGTTTCGGAACCAGGGATTATGGCTTTTTAAGTTGTACCCGCACGTTTCTCTTACATGAAAATGCAGGCACGGGTGAACTGGTATTCCAGGTTGAATGCAATATTGACGACATGAATCCACAGCTGGTCCCTTATATCATAAATAAATGTATTGATGCGGGAGCCCTTGACGCATATTGCACGCAAATTCTCATGAAAAAGGGACGACCTGGTTTCCTGGTTACAATAATTGTTACTGCTGATTTGCTGAATATAATTCGCCAGCTGCTGTATACCGAAACAACAACACTTGGATTGCGTATATACAAAACGTATCGTGAAAAAGCCACAAGAGATTTCACAACCATTACGGTTAATGGAGAAAATATTCGCATCAAGAGGGGGAAAGATACTCACGGGCTTGTAACTGTACATCCGGAATATGAAGATTGCAGAAATGTTGCCGAAAAACACGGTATATCATTAAAAAAAGTATTTTATCTTGCCCAGCAGGAATATTTCAAAAAGAATCCTTTATAACAGGCTTAATTCTTCTGAAGAAAATATCTGGTCGATATCAAGTATAATAACAAAAGACTCTTTCAGTTTACCAATACCAATAATATATCTGCCCGATATACCCTTTACAATAGGCGGTGGTGGCTCAATTTCTTTAGATTCAAGTTTTATTACATGGCTAACCGCGTCAATTGCCAGCCCAACACGTTTACCCCTGATATCAACGACTATAGCTCGTTTACCTTCAGCAGATGCATCTTCCTTAATGCCGAATCGCTTACTTAAGTCCACTATCGGTATAACCTTGCCACGTAAATCAATGACACCCATAATATAATGAGCGGATTTCGGCAACCGGGTTATCTTGGGCAGCTTAAGAATTTCCTGTACTTTCAGAATTTCAACACCATACTCTTCCGTGCCGATATTAAAACATACTACCTGCATGGAGTTTACATTTTGAACTGTTTTTTCCATTTCTGGTTAACCCGACTTCCGTATAATAGATTAGTACGCAACACTAACACAAGTATATCCATGATGTTAATCTTTTCAAGTATAAAATAGCATCACGCGCCTTTTTCCCGATAGCATTTCTTTACACAGACAAGGGCAGCCTGACTGCAAAAAGTAAGAGGTTGTTAATTATAGAATATAATATCCATATACATAGAGTATAAGTCCGGCAATGAGAAATATGAATAACTTAACAAATATGGTCTGCCTGTTCCTGATGAAAATATCAAGCATTCCCATGATTATTCCGCAAAATGCCGCTACAATTCCCGTTTTGATAAGATCAAAAGTGAAAAAATACATTCCTCCAGTGAGGACGGAACTGATAACAACATCTTTAAAATCAGTAAATCCCACCTGCGGCCTGGGTGCTGTTGTCCCCCTTGAAACAAATGATGGAGTGTCATCAGTGCGAAAATACCGTTTCCGGGTCTGCTCCAGTTCTTTCCTTCTTTGCGATTCACGCTTTTGTGAATCATCGCTGGATTCACCTATACCGTATTTCTTATTAATCAATCGAATAACTTCACGATTCGGTATTGTGGAGAAAATATCAGCCCTTCTTCTGAACTTTTCGGATAAATTATATCCCCGGCCTGTTGTTGCATTCCGCTCTGCCGTGACCCGGCCATTACTTATAACAGAATAATAAGGATTCCCCCCTTCATCACTATCTTCGATGTAGAGTCGGATCCTTTTATCTTTCAGGTTATAATCGACACGAAGGTAATCACCATTTTCCGAGTTGAGGTACAGTGTTCTATGGTACCCCCTGATCTCTGACGGTCTTCTTTTCCAGTAAATCCTTTTGCCAACCTGCTGATTACCACTGGGCTGGGGTATGTTTCTTCGCATAATTATTCACCTGTTATGAAATACAAAAGAGACTGGTTTCACCCACATGAATACCAATCTCTTTTGCATACACACATGAAACCTGTATTGACATAAAATTATTTCTTTTTATGTCTGTTCTTTCTTCTTCTTTTTTTCCGCTTGTGATTAGCGATCTTTCTTCTTTTCTTTTTTTTACCACAAGGCATAATTCGACTCCTTATATCAATAATTCAATATTTTCCGGATTTTATATTGCCACTCAGCGTAGATTATCAATGTCCCCGGAAGCTTTTTGCTCATCCTTGATATCTTCAAGTGATAATCCAAAGGGAACACCTGTCTTTTCAGATGATAAGATAACCTTCACGTTACCACCCAATTTGTCAATATAAATATACTTTAAAAGATCCGGGTTATCTTTTACAAGTGTTGATATTCGTTCCAATTTATCTATATACTTGTCTCGGGAAAGATCTTTTTTCTTCAAATCACTTTTAAGCTGAAGTAACTCTTTCCTGTTATTTCTTTCCATTTGCCTGAGTTCGTTATAATAACGAACACCCTCGTAATAGGCAGTATTATCAGGGAAACTTATATTACCGGATATATTTAGTTCTGTAATCATAATACCAAGTGCATCACACTTGTTTTTAATATTTGTAAATGCCGATGCAACCAGGTCATCCTGCTGGCGTAATAACTGTAGCCTTTGATAGGAAGGGCTCAAATAGCGGGAAAATTCTTTATTGATTTCACCTGCTGCCACTTTTTCAACCGTTCGTACTATAAATTGCTTCCCATCTTTTAATTCACCTGGATCAAAAGAAAGACGTTCCGGTTGCAACCGATAATTAAAATCTATTGGAACATTAATCGAATAATATTTACTATCAAGTAAACCAAGAGGTGGAATATCTATTGTAACATCGAAAAAAGAAGATCCCTTTACCGGCAATCGCAATACATCAACCCGACCGGGTATTATGGATCTCCATATAACATTTACACCCGGCTTAAGAACCTGTATAACAACCTTGTCACCCGTATCTTCAGCAATGCCGATATTTCCTTCGTTTATTATTACCACGCTACTATATATGAAATAACCTGCTGCTGAAATTATTAATACTATTAGTATTGTTTTTACCAGTTGTTTCATCAGGCTAACCATATTTTACATAATTATCCATTATTCTCTTCATCTTTGTATTGTACAGGTTTCACCGGCATTAATGTGGAAACCGCATGCTTATAAATGAGATTTTGTTTCTTATCAACTTCTATCAGAATGGTAAAGTTATCAAAACTTACAACCTTTCCTTTTATTGGGACACCATTCATTAAATAAATTGTTATCTCAATTTTCTCTTTTCTTACGGCATTTAGAAAGCTATCCTGCAAATTTTTTGTTTGTTTTGGCATTTTAAAACCTCGTGGTATGTATTATACCTTTTTTTATTATTATACTTCTTGTGTGACAATTAAACAAATCTTTAAACAGTAAACACCTGATTTGATACCAATACTATATAATTTCATAGGCAACAATTATTCACATCTGATACTTGAGGAAATAATCATAATTTACTCTATTAGATTATACACCATTTCCTTGAGCTTTTCAACATGATTTTTATTAAACCATTTTATTCTTTTGTTTCTTCTAAACCAGGTCATCTGCCGCTTCGCGTACCTGGCTGTTTCATTTTTTATATTTGCAACTGCTTCATCCAGGTTGTATTCACCATCAATGTATGCATGCAATTGTGCGTATCCAAGGGATTTCATGGATTTTAAACCCGGACCATATCCCATCTGTCGCAATTTTTCCACCTCTTCAAGAAATCCTTCTTTCATCATCTGATCAACACGGTCATTTATTCGATTTTTAAGTTCTAACCTGTCACAGTACAATCCCACGTACTGTGTTTCATCAGAATAATTACCCCTCTTTCCCTCATGATAAGAAGAAATCGGGCGGCCCGTACTTAAAAAAACTTCAAGACCTCTAAGTACGCGTTGACTGTCATTATGGTGTATGCGGGATGCCCAGACAGCATCATATTCTACAAGCTCCCTGTACAGTGGATCAATGCCTTCGACTCGCATTCTACTCTGAAGTTGATCCCTTATTGAAGTATCAACTGGTGGGATATTTGAAAGACCATCAAAGAAAGCATCAATATACATTCCGGTACCCCCGACAAATAATGGAATTTTACCGGAACGCTTTATTATATAACATGAGTCTTCCGCTTCCCTGCAATAATCAGCTACGGTGAACCGGTAATCCGGATCTGTAATATCAATACAGTAATGGACAACTTCTTTGCATTGTTCATGGGATGGTTTCCCACTGCCAATATCCATATACCTGTATACCTGCACAGAATCAGCAGAAATAATCTGAAATTGGTCACCGGCCAGTGAAATTGAGAGATTCGTCTTGCCTATTGCCGTTGGACCTGCAAGTATTACTGCCTTGATACCTGGCTACCTCATTCTGCTTTAGATTCTTCTGTGGATTCTTCTGTGGATTCTTCTATGAATTCCTCTTCAGGCTCATAGTGTTGAATCTTTTCATTCAACACAAGGTCGAGAATATTTGAAACTATCTTCCAGTTCTTATCCTCTTCTGATTCAGGATAATCCCTGATATTACCCAGTTTATCTACTGCCTTCATTGAGGCGCAGGTTAACTTGTAACGATTTTTGTCATATGCGATCAATTTATCCAGAGGGATGATCATTGTTGTTCTCCAATATAAGTCTAACTTTTTCTTCCATAAAATTTTTACTTAACATCTGTGTACGAATAATTGATTCTAAATCTGATAACGCAGAATCAATTTTATCATTTACTACAATATAATCATACATTGTATATTCTTTCAGTTCAGTTATGGCATTATCAAGCCGGGTAGCAATTTGCTGTTCTGAATCCGTAGCTCTATTCTTTAATCGTTTTTTTAATGCTTCAAAAGTTGGTGGAATAATAAAAATAAATGTTGCTCCACCCATGATCGATTTTAAAATTCGAGCACCCTGCACATCTACGTCAAAAACTGGAATTCTCCCGGCATCTCGAATTCTGTCAACTTCTTTTTTTGTTGTTCCGTAACGATTACCGTGAACGATTGCCCACTCCAAAAATTCTTCGTCATCTATCATCTTCTGAAATTTATTATTCGATACGTAATAATAGTTTTTCCCTTCTTCCTCACTTAATCTTTTATCCCGGGTAGTAGTGGATGTAACAAAGGAAAGATCATCAAGCCTGTCCAGCAACTTATAAATAAGAGTTGTCTTGCCAGTTCCGGACGGGGCAGAGATCACTATTGAAACAGTATCAATTTTCATTACTGGTAAGTCTGTGTGAAAGTGTTTCCGGCTGCATTGCCGAAAGTATGACATGATTGCTATCCATGATAATTATAGCCCGGGTTTTTCTTCCATGGGTAGCATCAATCAACATGTTATTATCTTTTGCTTCTTCTCTTAACCGTTTCCCAGAAGCTGACATGGGAGTAATAACTGCAATGACACGTTCTGCAACCACTGCATTCCCAAAACCAATATTAATTAATGATGTTTTCATATATTATACCACATTTCTGCATTGCTCTCTAATCTTATCTATATGATTTTTCATTTCAACCACGAGGTGTGATATTTGAGAACTATTTGATTTTGCACCTATCGTGTTAATTTCCCGAAACATCTCCTGAGCCAAAAAATCAAGCTGCTTACCCACCTGGCCGGACTCACCCATCAGGCTTTTAAATTTTTTTATATGGTCCTGCAGTCTTGATATCTCTTCATTTATATCCTGCTTGTCAGCCAGTATAGCTGCTTCCGTATACAACCTTGATTCATCAACCCTTGCGTTTACCAGGGATTCTAGTGTTGACTGAAGACGAGTATATTGATTTTTTGCGATATTTACTGCCATTTTAGACACTTTCTTCACATCATCAGATATAACAGCCAGCGAATGCTGAATGTCCTTTTTAATAGCCTTTCCTTCTCTTGTTCGCATTTCAATAGTTTTTTGTATAACTTTTTCAAGTGATGCGTAGATATCATTTCTCGACTTCTCTGATAATATTGATCGCTCACGTTGAACTACCCCTTCAAGGGTGATTATCGTATCCAGAGAGACATCAGCATCAATTTTCATGGAAGACGCAGCCGACGATATCTCACTGTAATATCTCTTCAACATTTCACCATCTATGTGTATTGGCCGGGCTTCATTCCATTCATATATATCAATGGATAACTCAAGTTTACCCCTGTCAAAACTGTCTTTTAATATTTGTGTCAATACAGTCTCATCATTACGTAATATTCTTGGAATATTCGTGTAGATTTCAAGAAATTTTGAATTCAACGATTTTAATTCTATGGAAAATGTGAACTGATCTGTGTTCTTTTCTACAGATCCAAATCCAGTCATACTCAACATCTATAATTACCAGTCCTAAATAGATTTCTCTTCTTTTCCAAGAGATTTAATCCGTACCTGCCCACTTTCAATATAAAAATCTATTGTTCTGCCATAATCACCACCAACATCTTCAGCGATAATCTGAATTCCGTTTTCTTCCAGCACTTCCCGCACTCTTTTTGTATTATTCAAACCGATCGACCCGATAAAAGAATCACTGGCCATTTTAAACATGGTGGCACCACCCACAATCTTCGCCTTGAGCTGTTTCTTATCTGCTCCTTCGGATAACATATCGTCAATCATCATTGGAATTGCCGTTTCAGCATATTTCTTTAGATTTACAGCCTCAGCTGTTTGATTTGGGAGCATAATATGCGCCAGGCCACCAACTCCCTTTTTCGGATCAAATACACATATGCCAATACACGAACCAAGAATAGTTCTCAGTATATCAGGTTTCTTTGCAACCTTGTAATCAGCAATAGCAACCGTAATCAGCTTAAAATCCATACTACTTCTCCTTTGGAATGTAGACCGGCGAATCAAGAATTTTCATGTAGCTGAAATCCTCAGAAAGCGAATGTAATGTTTCAGAATGCCCTATGAAAAGGTACCCACCAGGATTTAATACTTTGTAAAAATTTCCAACCAGTTCCTTCTGGTGTTGCCTGTCAAAATATATCATCACATTTCGGCAAAAAATGATATCAAGATCATCTGGAAATTTACTTTTAAACAGGTTTATATAAGAAAATGAAACGAGATTTTTCAGATTGTCATTCACAGTATACACTTCAGGGTTATCCCTGTTCTGGGTAAAATATTTTTTCAATAGTGGCGCTGATACCTTTTCTATCCTTCTACCTGAATAATGACCCTCCCTGGCGAACTCAAGAACCGAAGGTGCAATATCAGTTGCCACTATCTGTATATCCCAGTCCGGGAAAAGGTGCATGTTTTCACGTACGCATATTGCTATGGTATAGGGTTCTTCACCTGTTGAACACCCGGCACTCCATATCCGCAATCTTTTTTTTTGCTTTTTCTTTACAATATCGGGAAAAGAATATTTTGACAGTGCTTCAAACTGCCTTTCATTTCTAAAAAAATATGTCTCATTTGTAGAAACAACATCCAACAATGCCTCAAGTTCTTTTGTTTTGTCTTTTAACGAGGTTATATAATCATAATACTGGGAAAATTCATCAAGATTCAACGCCTTAAGCCTTTTCCTCAGCCTGTTTGACAGCAGTGTTATCTTCGCGTCCTTAAGAAATATCCCGCTCTCTTCATATATAAGCCTGGCAAAATTTCTAAATTCATCTTCTGTTAATCTCTTGATACTATTAAAATCGATCATTTACTCTTACTCCAGGTTTTAACGGGCCAAATGAATTAAGGAACAACATCCCTTACAGTGAAGATGAAAGGTTTAAGATCAACTTCAATTCACCAAGTGGAATTCCAGATGATCTTGCAAGGACATCGAGTGGGTATCCCTGTTTATACAGGTCAGCCACCAGTCCGTATTTGTCGTCTGCACCACTGAACATTTCTTCCAGGTTTTCACCCTGCACCGGTGCCACATCTTCTTTTTCTGTTTCCAGTTCTTCTTTTACTTCTGTATCAACGTCAGTAGAAAGATTTAAGGAAGTGAAATCCTTCTCAATCGTTATATCAAACGAATTTCCTTTTTGCAGTACCCCGATTTCACCGACACTGGCTTTTTCGCGTAATGATTTTCTGCTTTCGACATTTTTGGGAAATTTATTTTTTAAGTCCACCAGAAAATTTTTTACCACAGACCACTTCTCATGCAATACATCATTAAAAGATTTCCCTTTTTTCACCATAATTGTTTTATCAACAGCAGATTGTCCATGATCATATATTTTAGTGTCAGGTTCATCAAGCGTGCCTTCATTGCCAGCTGAAAAATCCTGATTTTCTATTCTGGCACTTTTTTCATCACCGAGAGTAATATCAATTGAAGACAATTGTCCACTTTCTCTCAGCAGTTTTTTCATTACATTAATCTTATTCTCAAGAAGA
>JAGYNX010000149.1 GCA_018399855.1 Spirochaetota bacterium | reverse complement strand
AGTAATCGTAAAAGGCAGAGCTTAAGGGCCGTGTCTTCTGTATCAAGGTATGTTATAAACGTTTCTTCCATCTCTTCTGAAAAATGCAATAGTAATTCTTCAATCATAATTTGCATATCGGGGCTGAATGAAGAGAAACTTTCGAGAAGCGGGATCACCGCAGGTTCACCAATCTTTGTGAGGCTCCATATAGCAAGTTCCTGAACAATAATGCTATTATCTGAAAGTGCATCAATCAGTACAGGTACTGATGGTGTGCCGATTCTTACAAGTGACCATGCTGCACTCTGGCGTGTTTCGGGTGATTGATGTTTTAAAAGGGGGATCAGGTGAGGAACAGATTCCTTACTTTTTTTTATACCAAGTATATATGCGGCACCTTCTATAATAGTACTGTTATTACTGGTAAGGGATTTTTGTAAAGGGGTGTCAATATTTTCATCTATTTCACACAATGCCCAGATCACCACATCCCGTATATCTTTATTTTGTTCAGAAAGAAGATTGATCAGCTTTTGGGCAGCTTCTTGTCCTTTTCCAACCAGCATTTCCGCGGCATTATTTCTTTCATCAGTAGTTCCTGATGCAACCATCGTAATTAACTCATCGATATTTTTATCAATCACATTTATTGCCTGCATAAAATCTATCCCCTTTTGTGAGTAACATATACCATTTTAGTTGAAAAATCCACATTATTTAGCTTACATTTATGTAAATTTACATATTAATAGAAGGACACGGAATAGTATGATCAGCATGAATTATTATGTTTTTTTGGAAATATTATTGCTCTATACATTGACAAAAAGATTGCATAATGACACAACTTATTGTATCAGGTATATGAGTTTTTAAGATTTGGAGTAATTAAAGATGGCAACAGGTGGCAAAAAAAAGAAGTCAGGTAGTAAGACTAAGACACCCGCAAAAAAAACAAATACTACCGCGAAGAAGAATGAAAAGCAGACTTCGGCTTCGAAAGCCGGGTATGTGCTTGTTATAATGGCGTTGCTTGCAGCGGTTCTTTTCATGCTGAACAACTATTCGTTTGACAATAAAAAGACTGATACACCAGAACGCATTACCCCCGGGCATCTTGTATATAAGCCCGATAAAGATAATGAAAGTAAGAAAGAGAATAAAGAAGACAGTATAGAGCAGAAAGAAAAGAAAGAAGAAGATAGAAAAGAACAGGTTGTTTCAAAAAAGGTTAAAATTTATCTCATTGATTTCAATGAAAAAACAGAAAAGACATACCTGCATCCGGTATTCAGAACTGTTTCGGCCATTACTCCAGTAAAGTCATCAATTGAAGAACTCATTAAAGGACCATCACCATCTGAGAAGAAGAGAGGTATTCTTACTGCTGTCCATTCAAATACTAAAATATATGATGTTACTATTTCAAGTAACACCGCGATTCTAAATTTTAACAGTGCAATCGAATACGGGGCATCCGGAAATATACTTTTGAGCAGAATTGATCAGATTATATATACGGCCACACAGTTTGAAAACATAGATAATATAATTATCAAGGTTAACGGTAAAACCCGGCGTTTTCTTGGTAGTGATGGTATAGCAGTAGGTGGACCGCTGCACAGGAGATAAATGTGAATACACTGGAAATAGAAATAAAGGCATTCTGCAATGATATGGAACAAATGCGTAAAAAGATACTGAATGAAGGTGGATCGTATGTTGGAGTTTTGCAGGAGAATGATGATTATTTTAATCATCCCTGCAGAAATTTTGCTGAAACGGATGAAGCTTTGCGTATTCGGAGATCCGGAGACATGGCAGTTGTCACGTATAAAGGGCCAAAGCTTTCAGAAAAAGCAAAAACCAGGTACGAACGGGAAGTTTCCATCGATGACCCTGCTGGTTTTCAGGCAATAATTGAAAAACTTGGTTTTAGCCGAACAGGTTCGGTGAATAAAAAGAGGGAAGAGTATATGATAGGTGAAATACTGGTTTGTCTCGATACAGTAGAATCCCTTGGCACTTTTGTGGAACTTGAACTGCGTAGTGAAGAAAGCGAGGAGGCAGAAAAAGATATTTTTGAACTGGCCGAAAAACTGGAACTCACGAATTTTACTAGAAAATCCTACCTCGAAATGGTACTTGATAAAAAGGATGGGTGAGGTGGTATCAGTTATTTGATGATTTTTTCACTCTTCGAAAATGATTAGCCCACGCAGCAAATGAATTATTATTCCTGGTTTGCAAATATAATTTGCCAGAACCCTTGAACCTGCATACAAGTCCTTCACCGGAAAGGAATAGTGATTTAAGACCGCCAACTTTTTCAATATTGTATTGAAGTGATTCTTCAAATGCAGCTATATGTCCTGTATCAACAATATATTCACCATTCACATTGATTTCATGGATGGCACCGAAACTGGAGAAGAACAGAGTGCCATTACCGGCAGCTTTCAGGAAGAAAAGTCCTTCACCACCGAAGAACGCTTTAGCTCCTCCCCATTTCGAATCCAGTTCAATGCCTGGTGTGCTGCATACATATGCCCCGGTAGATAAAATATATGTACGGTTTTCGATATCAAGGGACCAAACGTCACCCGATGTGGGTGGAGAAAAGTATATTTCGCCACTGCTGCCCACCGAAGAGAATGTATTCATAAAAAAAGATTCACCGCCAAGGAATGACCTTTTCAATGATCCCAGGACTCCTCCCCGTGCGCTGGTCTCGATCTGAATTGAAGGTGACATGGCAACCATAGCGCCCGATTCTGCCATTATACGTTCCCCGTCCTGCAACTCAATTCTTATACATGAGAAATCTGGTCTGCTGTTTATATCATAATTCATAGATGGTACCCCTATTGTTTCTTCGGTGGAAGCTTGGCTGTTAACCATGTAGTAAGTGAAGCAACGTTTCTTGACTGGATCCATACACGGCCGTTCCCATTGAACTCACATACCAGACCTTCGCCGCTGAGGAAAAAGGACTTCCATCCGCCAAACTTCTTTATTGAATAGTTCAATCCCTCATCAAAGGCTACTATGTGTCCGGTATCCACAACCAGGCTGTCCTTTATCTGGATTTCCTCAATGCCGCCGTAACTTGAAAGAAGCAGTGGGCCATGACCGGAAACTTTCAAAAAGAAAAGAGATTCACCGCTGAAAAAACCTTTCATACCCTGGAAGGCAGTATCCATTTCAAGTTCTGTACTTCCGGCAAGAAAAGAAGATGACTGCACGAAAATGGTCCCATCACAATCAACCAGGGCTATATCACCGGGAAGGGTGGGAGCAAGTGTTACGGTACCTTCGCCGGATGTGGCGGTAAAAGTATTCATCCAGAAAGATTCTCCACCAAGAAAGGAAGTTTTAAGTGAGCGCAATACTCCCTTTCCCTTCTGTGCCCTGTGGGTTTCAATTGATATGCCCGGCGAGAAACTCATCATTGCACCGCTTTCGGCAAGAATCTTTTCGTCCGTGTTCATAAAGATATCTGCAATAGCATAGGATGGTTTATATTGTATATTTATATCCATGTTATTCCCCCGGTAGCAGGCGTATCAGCCATCGTATAAATCCCGATGGGATCCTTGTCTGTATCCACACGGTTCCCTTTCCGGTGAACTCTGTAACCAGGCCTTCTCCGGAAAACAAGGTTGATTTCCAGTTACCGACTCGGCGTATGGAATAGTTCAGTGTATCTTCAAATGCTACAATGTGACCGGTATCCACCATGTATGATGATTCAACCTGTATTGGCAGTATTGCCCCGTATGATGAAAGAAATAGATCCCCGTTGCCTTCAGCCTTTAATAGAAAAAGTCCTTCTCCGCCAAGTAAGGATCTAATACCCCCGAATTTTGTCTTTGTGATGATCCCTGGTCCTGAACATAAAAATGAGCTGCCCTGTATGTACACACTGTTGCCGTTTAGCGTGAGATGATGGATATCTCCAGCCATTGAAGCAGCCAGTCCCAGGGTTGCTGTTGATCCTTCAACGGAAAATGTATTCAGGAAAAAGGATTCACCACCAAGTATTTTTCTTGCCAGGGCGGTCAGAATGCTTCCACCAGCCCTGGTTTTTACATCCATGTGTGTACTCATGTAGACCATGGATCCCGCTTCTGACTGGATGGTGTCACCCGGGGACAGGTCTACATGCAAAAGGGCATATGACGGCCCGTGTTTAATGATATGCTGCATGGCATAACTCCGGTTTGTTTTGATATGGATTATTATACATTCAGGAATATAAGTCAATAAGGAATGATGTAATTATTAATTAAAAAAAACTTGCGGAAACCCTCTACTATAATCTATTATCATGTAAACAAAGTGACAGGATGGTTTTATGAAGACTAAACAGTATATTCTAACAATGATAGTGCTGGTACTGGTATCAGTATTTTCTTACAATTCGGCCACGTATTCTGAATCAGGGTTTTTCAATTTTTTTAAGAAGGATGTTGAAGAACAGAAAGAAAGGCAGACAAAAGATGTAGAACTTATTAAAAAACAGATGCAGGAAATACGCCATGACATCATAAAAAGAAACCTGAAATATAAGGTTGATATAACAGATGCCATAAAACATGAAATAGACGAAATAACCGGGATATCCGTGCCGGATACACTTGAGGATGATGCAAAAATACAGAGCAACTGGGGAGACCGGTTATTCAAATATTTTTTAAAGAAACTGAGAGAACACGAAAAGAAAAAAGGTGAGAGTAAATATTTCAAAGAAGAAACCAGGAAAGAAGACGACAAAACGACTCCATCAGAAGAAATACCAGAGAAGGATCTTCCTGATCATTTTCAACTGGCTGATCCTGCACTTACATTATTCAGCTGGTATGATAAAGATATGATGACAGATGTTCGATACCAGGGCACATGCGGCAGCTGCTGGGCCTTTACATCACTGGCAGTATACGAATCATGTTTTAAAATAATGAACGATATAGAACTGGACCTCTCGGAACAACACCTGATAAACTGTGCGGTGGATTCACGTGGGCGTGATGCCGGCAGCTGTAATGGTGGCTGGTACGGAAAGGTTTTTGATTACCTTATGAAGAACAGTGTTGTTGAAGAAAAATACGCTCCTTATAAGGGAAGGGCTCTGAATTGCAGCCAAACAAAAAAAACAGGATACAGGTTGATTGCATGGGGGTACGTGGAAAATGATGCGGGTATCCCCCCTGTATCAGCCATGAAAAAGGCTCTTTCAAAGCATGGACCCGTTGCTGCGTGCGTAAAAGTTACCCCTGCTTTCCAGGCATATGTTGGAGGCATTTTTGATGAACATGCCCGAGTACGGGGAGAACGGGATATCAATCATGGAATTGTTATAGTTGGCTGGGATGATAATAAAAAGGCATACCTCATTAAAAATTCCTGGGGTGAACGATGGGGTGAGAATGGGTACATGTGGATAGAATACGGATGTAATAATATCGGGTACGGTGCTGCGTGGATCACCGTGGATAAAACGGA
>JAGYNX010000148.1 GCA_018399855.1 Spirochaetota bacterium | reverse complement strand
GAACGTGCAGCCCCCGTGCCCCGGTAACACATGAATGACACAGTTCATCGGTAATGATTTTCGCGAAACGTGAGAAATCAATTGATGAGCATGATTCTGACGAATAAAACTTTTCATGAATGGTGGCCATGGCGAATATCCTGTTCTGAATGTCACACAGAATATCTTTTATATCCGGGTCGCTGGTTGTATTCACCTGGTAGTTAATGAGGCTTGCGATAATCTGAAAATTATTTTTAACCCGGTGATGAATTTCTTTTAATAATGCGTTTTTTTCACCAAGGGATCTCTTAATAATTTCCATGTCATGGATATGGGATGTAATGTCGGTAAGAATGGCAAAATATCCCTCTATGGTGCCGTCATCAGCATAATCAGGAATGAGTTTACCATCCATATAATGCGGGCCGGCATTCTTGTAATCATAATGTTCAAGGTATTCAACATGCTCCCCTTCAAGGGCACGGGTAATGTGTTTTTCGGCTAACTCAAAGGCGTTGTCGCCTATTACATCGGGAAGTTTTTTACCCAGGATTGACGTTTCTTCGGTATTGAAGAATGACAGGTATCGTTTATTGATAAAACGGTATACAAGGTTACGGTCGGTATATGCAACAAGTTGTGGTAACAGATCAATAATGTTTTTGAACTTTTCCCTGGTATTCTCAAGTGAATGTTCCAGCTCTTTTCGTTTAGATATGTCCCGGGCGGTACTCATTATCCGCTGGCAGCCTTCATAGTTGATAAGGATACTGTGTAGTTCTACCGGGATGGTATACCCTTCCCTGTGTATGTGACTGGTCGTGAAAAATGAACTTCCATGATTGTTCAGCTGTGCAATCCTTTCAGAGATAAGTTGCTGGTATTCCGGCGTGTCAATATCACGGATATTCATGGAGCATAATTCTTCACGGGTGTATCCCAGTTTTTCGCATGCCGCGTCGTTTACCTGTATGAAATTACCCTCGAAATCATGGATAAACATGGCATCGGCAGCCTTGTGAAACAGCTGGCGATATCGTGCTTCGCTTTCTACCAGTTGCTGTTGTAAGGCGTGGGTGTTCAGGGCAGTGTGGATGGTGGCTAAAAGGTCCAGTTCGTTTATCGGCTTATTGAGATATCCGTACGGGTTGCTGGATATGGCTTTGCTGAGAGTATCGTTGCTGGTATTGGCGGTCACGTATACTATGGCAGGATTCGCGTATTCACGCAATCGCATTGAGGTCTCGATTCCGTCCATGTCCCCTTCAAGTAATATGTCCATGAGCACAAGGTCGGGCTTGTAGTCGGCAGCCATGGCCAGGGCATCGGTTCCGTTTGACGAGATACCTACAACGTCATATCCTTTCTCTTCAAGGGTTTTCTTGATGTCCAGGGCGATTAATGGCTCATCTTCAACAATTAGTACATTCTGCTTGTCCACGCTCACCTTCTTCGGGCGGCAATAGAAAACAAGTTTTCCTGCCTGATATATATAAAACATACAGCGTACATGACGAAAGTCAACAACAAAATGACTTATTCAGAAATGCTGGAAATGTTATAGAGGGACTAATTATATTATATAACTCAAAAAAATGGAACCGCCCGCTTCGCTCGATTAACACAGATGAACACGGATGATTACGGAATAGTGCAAACCTTATAACTTTCTATTCAGAATCGATACATAGCTTCACTTTCCAATCATTTTTTATCACACATCATCTGTGTCTATCTGTGTGCATCGAGCGAAGCGGGCGGTTAAAATTTTTAAGTCGTGTGATATCATAAGTTTTTCTATGGTTTTCACAGACGGATGAATGACAGTGAGCAGTCAATTGCGAACGATAAAACTGTACCCTGTTGAGGGATAAGGAAAAATTGTATTTACATTGTGCCCTGTGATGCTATACTACATACCGGATGATACAAAAAACCGGTAATCACCAGGTATAAAACCATGAATACTGATAAAAAAATACTGATCGTTGATGATGAGCAGTCACTTGCCAGCATGCTGCGGCTTATGCTTATCAGCCTGGGATATGACTCCCCCAAAATCGTGAACACTTCTCAGCAGGCTATAGACCATGT
Source organism: Spirochaetota bacterium (assembly GCA_018399855.1). Lineage (GTDB taxonomy): Bacteria > Spirochaetota > UBA4802 > UBA4802 > UB4802 > M55B154. The sequence goes on along the minus strand of JAGYNX010000148.1, from coordinate 3,431 downwards.
GCGAAATCACAATACCGATATAATCCTCATGGATATAATGCTCAATGACAGGATTGACGGCATCCAGACAGCCCACATAATAAAGTCGGATTACGCAATACCCGTGATATTCATGACCGGGCAGCCCAGCGAGGATATATTTGCCAGGGCGAAGGAGGTGGGTCCATACGGGTACCTCATAAAGCCTATTCGTGAAGAGGAGTTGTGGTCGGTACTTGAGAATGCCTTTTACCGTGTGCAGATCGAGGGAAATCTTGAGTATGAGCGAAACCTGGCACAACGATATTTTAATGCCGCGCCCGCCATTATGATGGTGCTCAATACTGATGGTGAAATTAATACCATCAATACCATGGGGTGCCAGGTCCTCGGTTATCCCGCGGAAGATCTGAAGGGGATGAACTGGTTCGAAACCTTTGTGCCAAAAGAAATAAAAAACGATACGGCAGAAGTATTTGAGAAAATGATGCAGGGTAAAACCGGTGTTTTGAGGTTTTATGAAAACGAAATACTAACCAGGAGTGATGGGCGAAAAATTGTATCATGGCATAATATGCCTCTCAGGGATGACACAGGTGCAATAACCGGGCTGCTCGCATCCGGCCAGGATGTAACTGAAAAAAGGATGGCTGAACAGGAGATAAAAGAAAAAGACTACCAGATGAAGGCTGTTCTGAAAGCCTCTCCCGTGGGGATCGCCCTGCTGCGTGAACATACAATCGTATGGCTGAATGAAGCCCTGACGCGGATGACGGGGTATGATGAAAGCGAGCTGATTAACCAGCAAGTGGTGAAATTATATGAATCCGAAGAAGAGCATGAAAGACTTGGAGAGGTTTTATACTCAGATCTCTCCCGCCATGGTTTTGCCAGGTATGAAACCCGGTGGGCCAGGAAAAACGGTAACCTGTTTCCATGTCTTCTGCACGCCTCTCCCCTTGACCCCGAAGATATCTCCAGGGGGGTTATCATCGCTTCAATAGATATGTCCGAACCGAAGAGAATCGAACGGAACCTCCTGAAAACCAACCAGATGCTCCAGTTGATCATATATTCATCTCCCCTTGGTATAATTCATGTGGACGTGGAAGGCGTTGTGGTCATGTGGAACAGGGCAGCCGAACGTATTTTCGGATGGAGCGAAAAAGAGATGATGGGGCAGGACGTAAACGGCGTGATATTGCCCGTCGATATTGATTTGAAAAAACTATTAGCTCATGTAATAAATGGAAAAAAATACATCGGAAATGAAATTGCCGTTAAAAGAAAAGACGGCACCCCCATATGCGTCAGTGTTTCTGCCACCCCGTTGAATGACGGGATGGGAGATGTTCTCGGGGTGCTGGCGCTGGTAGAGGACGTTACGGAAAAAAAGAAAAACGAGGCCGAACTGTTCACCAAGAACCAGCTTCTCTCTTCCATCGTTGACTCGGCCCCCCTTGCCATTATTGCCGTGGATACAAAAGCCAGGGTTACCCTGTGGAATACCGCTGCTGAAGATTTGTTTCAATGGAAAGAAGACGAGGTGCAGGGGCGGGAAATATCCATAATTCCCGAGTATGAATCAATCAACCTGAAAGAGCACTTTCAGAACATTCAGAAAGCGGGAGGGCTCACCAGCTTCGAGGTGCAGCGCAGAAAAAAGGACGGAACTCTTGTGGATGTAAACCTGAACGTGGCAATGCTGAGAGATCCGTCGGGCCGGGTTACGGGTGCCCTGACCATCTACGAGGACATTACAGAAAAGAAACAATCACAGGTGTTGCTGCGGGAAAGTGAAGAGCGGTATCGGGCCATGGTCGAGTCTTTCAACGGATTTATCTGTATGTGCTCAAGTGATTATGAAATAATATTTATGAATGAACGATTAAAAAAACATATTGGAGATAAAGAAGAAGGAGAGAAGTGTTTTTATGCACTATTCGGGAAAAAAGATATATGTGAATGGTGTGTACTCGATGATGTGCGTGATGGCAGGGAAGCGGAGCAGGAAGTATTCAATCCTTCAGACAGTAGATGGTATTACATTGTGAATACGCCGGTATACCATGCCGACGGAACCGTTTCGTGCCAGGCGATGATGTATGATATTACCGGCAGAAAAAACGCCGAGGCAGAGCTGATGCGGCGTTACAGCCAGGTATCGGCATTGTCGTCCATCTATAGAACCATGATATCTTCAGAGTCTACTATCGAAGACATATCATCTGCCATACTGCAGCAGGCAAGAAGCCTGACAAAAAGCAAAGAGGGATACGTATCTGAAATAGAACCCGCGGGCAGAAAGAATGTTATACATTCATATTCAAACGGTATTGTGGCACGGTACGCGGTAAAAGAAAATGATAAACTGGTGTTTCCCGTAAACGAGAATGGCGGGTACGGGGGGCTGGGGGGACAGACCCTGGAAGATGAAACATGTTATTATACCAATGATCTTGAAAACCAATACCAGTCGGGGCTGGAAAAAGAGATGAGTTCACATGTACACAAATACCTTTCATGCCCTGTTGTTCTTGAAGATGAACTGGTTGGACAGATATGCCTGTTCAATCCCTACGGAGATTATACGGGAGATGATGCCGAGGCAACGGGGCGTCTTGGTGAATATTACGCCCTGGCTATACAGCGAAAACGTTTCGAAACTGAACTCGCGAGAAAGGGAGCAGAGTTATCGGAGCTGTACACCAACCTGAGTGAGATCAGGGAACAGGAGCGCACGGAAATTTCACGTGAAATTCATGACGAGCTGGGGCAGCAGTTGACCGCGTTGAAAATGGATGTGTCATGGCTTAAGAAACGGGTGGATGAGTCAAACAGCGAAATACATGAGAAAACCAACCAGATGATTTCACTCATCGATACCACAATTCGTACCGTGCGAAGGATAGTGAGTGAACTGCGGCCGGGAATTCTTGATGACCTGGGGCTAATACCCGCCATAGAGTGGTTATGCGAACAGGCACGTGACCGTACAGGAATTGAATTTGACGTGATTTCTGTCAAAGAAGAGTACAATATTGACGATACTGTAAAAATAACGGTGTTTCGGATAATACAGGAAGCCATACACAATATTCTGAAACACGCGCGGGCTAAGCATGTGAGTATTAATATTGGCCATGCTGATGGTGACCTGCTTTTACGGGTAAGTGATGACGGCGTGGGATTTGACCCTGATGCTGCCCGTGAAAAAAAATCATACGGAATAATCGGGATGAAAGAACGGGTTCTGGCCCTTGGCGGTACGGTTCATTATGACAGTAAACCCGGTGAAGGTACCAGGGTGGACATTCATATACCGGTTATAGAAAAGGAAGAAAAACACAATGAAGCTTAAAATAGGCATCGCGGATGATCATGACATAGTGAGACAGGGATTGAAGCAGATTATCTCTGACACCGATAACATGGTGGTGATGGGGGAGGCG
>JAGYNX010000147.1 GCA_018399855.1 Spirochaetota bacterium | reverse complement strand
TAACGAAACAGCGGAAAAGCTGGAAGAATTGTCGAAAGCAACAAAAAGGTCACGATCATATTTAGCTGCCGAGGCAATACAGAAATACGTTGATGAACAGTCATGGCAGATAGATGCAATCGAGAAGGGCATTACAGAGGCTGATAAGGGAAATTTTGCAACTGATAAAGAAATGAAAGAGTTCTTCGCCAGGTGGAAAGTGAATGCGGATTAGATGGCTTCGACTTGCCCTCGCGGATATTGATGAGATCGCGGAGTTTATATCAAAGGAAAACCAGGCAGCAGCTGAAAAGGTGGTCCAGTTGATATATGACAGGGTCCATCTACTGGTGCAGCATCCTGATATTGGAAGACCCGGCCGGGTGCCGGGTACAAGGGAGTTGTATATTGAAGGTACTCCTTTTATTGTTCCTTATAGAATACAAAAAGATGAGATACAGGTGCTCAGGGTTTTCCATGGTGCAAGAAAATGGCCCGGCACCCTTCCATGAGTAGTATTCCCTGTCCCGTTTCACAACATCCATCCGAGTTTTGGCAGGACCTGTTTTATCACCTTTCATTGTATGCTGAAATTGAAGGGTTTCTGTTGGTAATTCCTTTATTGTTCGGTTATTTTGATTTATAAATTAAAAACGGGTGTATAACACTATAGTATGATCAAGTGAAGGTAATGGAAATGAAGAAAAGTGATTTCAATGCATACGTAGTTGAAGAGAAGGACGGGGAATATACCGGCGCGGTGACAACTCGGTCCATTGACCGGCTGCCCGAAGGGGACCTGCTTGTAGAGGTGCAGTATTCATCACTGAACTACAAGGATGCGTTGTCGGCATCAGGAAACAGGGGAGTCACAAAAAACTATCCCCACACCCCGGGGATCGACGCGGCAGGAATTGTGGTAGAATCCGGATCAGACACGTTTGAGAAGAACGAACCCGTTATCGTGACAAGCTATGACCTTGGAATGAATACGGACGGTGGTTTCGGCCAGTATATCAGGGTACCGTCAAAATGGGGGGTGAAGCTGCCCGCAGGGCTCACCCTGAAAGAATCAATGATCATGGGAACTGCAGGTTTAACCGCGGGCATGTCGGTGTTGCGCCTGTCTGAACTGGTAAAACCGGAGGACGGGAAGATCGTGGTTTCAGGTGCAACCGGCGGGGTGGGCAGCATGAGCGTGGCCATCCTTTCAAGACTGGGCTATCATGTTGTGGCCGTAACCGGCAAGACGGATGAAGAAGAATATCTCAGGGGCCTGGGGGCGGGTGAGATACTTCCAAGGAAGGATATTGACAGTGAAGAGTCCTCACCAATGCTGAAGGAAAAATTCGCAGGGGGCATTGATACGGTTGGGGGGCATATCCTGGAAAATATAATAAAGTCGGTATGTCCCATGGGGGCGGTCACCTGTTGCGGGCTGGTGGCATCACCGAAGCTTAACCTGACGGTGTTTCCCTTCATATTGCGCGGAGTTACATTGATGGGGATCGATTCGCAGAACTATCCCATGCCATACAGGCAGGAGGTCTGGGAAAAACTATCAGGTGAATGGAAACCAGAGCAGCTCATGAAAATGTTCAGTGAGATATCCCTTGATGATCTGGGTAAAGCCATTGATGAGATGCTGAAGGGTAAAAGCAGGGGACGGACAATTGTGAAGTTACAATAGCATTACTTGAAAACTTCTTCGTCCTCGGGGCGCCATGCCGGATCTACAATACACAGGAAGATCAAATCCATGTTGGCTGTATTTTCTATCCGCTGGTTTGATCCCGGAGGGATGTATACCGCCTGGTGCTCCTTCACTTCGCTTTGTTCATTATCGATGTACAGTATCCCGGATCCCTGTAATATATAGTACACCTCGGAGGTCTTGAGTGAATGATTGCTGGTTATTTGTCCGGGTTTTACAATTGCGTGAGCCAGGCTGTATCGAAGATACAGGTCGTCTTTCAGCGGGTTAAAGAGCTCACGTAATAACGTATTGTCACCGGCGATGAATTCATCACATCGGGACAGATCCCTGATAAACATACGTGTCCTCCTTTACGTGATATTATCCGAAAGGGATTATCTACTCTGCAAAATGTCATAGTTGTTTGTCAAGTGTATCCAGGGTCTCTGGTCGTAACAGCTTTTTATCAGCCAGTACAAATAACAGGGCTGTAATACCGAAACCTGCAGCAATGACCATACTGTTCAGTGAAACCTCGATAATAGATAAACTGGTAAGATCAAGGAAAGGGTATGGATAGGCGTTGGTGATATTACCCCTGATCATGGAAAAGATCAGGTAAACAAGTGGATAAAGCATCCAGGTGAGAATATAGATGTACCTGAAAGCTTTTCTTTCCCTGTTTAAAATGAATACCAGCAACAACAATACCGGCACAACGTAATGCAACAGTATGTTTGCATAATAGCCCATTCCATCGGGATGGTACACGTTTCTCAGGAGCAGGAAAAATACTATACCTGTAAGGGTTATATTCAAAAGGGCCAGGCCGAAGAACCATGATCCGTTCAGAAAGATGGGCCGCTTTGACAGTATGGATATGCAGTAGAGGCCCACAAGGATATTGGACTGTATGGTAAAATAGCTGAAAAACTGCACCACCGTCATGTCCGCACCCTGCACGATACGCACGTAAAATTCCATGGCTACCGCGGCAAGTGCTATGATGCCGGTAATGACGGTCAATCCCTTTATTGATAATCCGGGGATATACCTGGGAGTACGTTCCGTGAATTCACGATAAGACCTGCCGTATTTCTGAAGCAGAAAAGATTCTTCTTTCAGGACAGACCAGTGAATAATGCCGATCCACGCAATAGAAATTGCCAGGAAGGCCATGCTGACGATGGATTGAGACCAGCCCATCACGTTGAGGCCGGTTATCAAAAGTATCCCACCCACGTACATGGGATTGCGTGAAAAACGGTAAATACCTTCAGCATTAAGTCCCCCGGCTGACCGTGCGAATGAATACATGGCTGCCAGGTTCAGCAGTACACCTGTAGTGAGAATTGAAATACTAGTAATGAATAAAAGTCCGCTGTGCACAGGTACAAATACTGATAAGACCAGCAGAAGGATAACGGGAGCCTGTCCCACGAGAATCATCTGGAATTTGCTGAAGTAACTGTAGAGTTCCGGATCCTCGATGGGTTTTTCCCTTTTTTTATCTGTCCAGATCATTGATACCCATATGATGGCGTATGCTGTGACAAAGTAAATGCAGAGATTGGTTAAAGCCGGTGTAGCATTCATGTTTTATCTCCTGCCGTTTATTTTTTCCGTGCGACGGCAAAGACAAGGGGGATCAGGTCATCGATTATTTCAAACGTTACTATCTCGAATTCATGTGATTGAATTAATTCTTTAAAAGAACCTGTTGACCATTTCTGATGTGCCCTGAATCCTACGATGGACATTATTGAGGAGACCATCCTGGTAAAAAAACTGTTCCCGTGGCAATAGGTTGGCGCGATTATAATACCGCCGGGTTTCAATACCCTGTGCACGGATCGCAGGGCCTGGCCGGGGTCCATCATGACGTGCAGGGTGTTGGAGGCTATTGCCACGTCATATGCTGCATCCTCAAAGCCCAGGTGGTAGGCGTCCTCAACTGAGAATGAGACGTTATTTAAATGGCTTTCTACAAGTTTCTTTTGGGCAACCTTTATCATTTCCGGAGAGATGTCACATCCTGTTACTGTACGAGCGTTATCGGCGATTGCCAGAGAGATGATACCCGTGCCAGTTGCTATCTCAAGGATATCCTGTGACGGGTAAATGGTATTCTTGATTCTCTGTATTATGAGATCGTAGGTGGGCTGTAGTCTTTTGATAAAAGAATCGTACCTGCCGGCAAACCCGTCCCAGAAATTTCTTTCAGTATATTCTCTTCCCATCTGAATCCCCTCACAACGTATTGTATGTATTTTTGTTACTATGGGGAAAGCATGTAAAATGTCAAGCAGCAAGATAAACTGAACTGTTCTTTAGGAGACTGAAGTAAAGAATACTAATCAAGAGATCTTCCGCAGTACTTGCAGTAACGTGCCTCAGGGTCATGCTGATCAGAACCGCAAACCAGGGCATATATGCTTATTGGATGTTGTTGCTCCCCTGGTGGAGAAAGCGTTACCGGTAAGCGGGGACAGGATCATGTATTACGGCACTCACCTGAGATACCAGAAGGATTCAGATAATAAATATATACGGTATACCAGGGCGGGAGAGGTTATACATAATTAATTAAAAAAAGCGGCTTTCATGGCCGCTTTTTATTGTAAATACAGATTTAAGAGCGCCTTTAACGGTAATGGCTCATATTTTCTTCTTTCAGCACTTTATTCGATGGTGATTTCCCGGTTCAGTGTCTGGCCTGCAGTCACTTCAATGCCTTCAACCCGCCAGCTTTCATCACCCTTCTTGCAAGATATATCATATTTGCCCCCTGGAAGAAGGACCATAAGGTCTTTTTGGAAATTGGATAACAGTTTTTGTTCACTGTTTCCGGTAGGGTATATCTCGAATGAAACATTGTCCTTCTCACCCGAGTCGTTCACAAATGACAGGTTAAGGGTGCCCAGGTTCATATTGACAGTATACGCATTTGACCCTTCCTGTACCTCCATGCCGGTGATCCAGTTGGAACCAGTTCCCCAGGAAACCTTCATGTCATAAGTTCCCGCTTCAAGGGAGGTTCGGACGGTGTTCTGCATGTCGCTTTCCAGCTTGTTGTCCCTGTTTCCCGAGGGATATATCTCGTAACTTATATTTATTTTCTTGCCGTTCTCGGCGTCCAGGAAGGTGATGAGTACATTTTTCCCTTCGGGCATGTCAGCATCAGCTGTTGCAGGCTTAAGTTCAGGTTTTTGCAGGTCGGTCTGAACAGATGTTGTAGATTCATTTTTTGCTGAATCTTCCACGTCCTTCTTTTTACCACATGCAGTAAACACCATGGCAATAATTATGAGAGCAATACTTATTCGAAACTTCATAATCCCTCAATCTTTTGTTATGTTGGTTTATCTTTCTTGAATGATGAGAACAGGTTTTCATCATTCAAGAAAGATGTCCATAAAATTTCTATTCTACAGGTTTTGTAATATACTCCCCGTTCAGGCATACGGGTATCAACCCGCCGGTAAGTCCGGGTGTACCGTCCACCGGACGAATGGCATGGGCAACACCCTGCGGAATATAGACCGCTCCGGGAGTTGATACCCGGTAGGTCTCGTCTTCCAGCTGCACCTCGAAGGTAATGGCGTTCTCGTCTCCGATCATCAGGTACATTTCGTCGAAATCGTGCATGTGCGGGGTGGCCCTGTCCATTTTAACTGCAAGGTCGATCATTTCACGGGTTATTTCCTTGATGAAAAGGTACAGTGCCCAGGCATTCGCGTCCTGTACCAGTTCTTTTCCCATCAAAACTGGATAGGGGATAACGTGGCTAAAATCGTGGTCGGGAAGCTCGTTCACGTTTATGGGTTTGCGTAC
>JAGYNX010000146.1 GCA_018399855.1 Spirochaetota bacterium | reverse complement strand
ATATAACAAAAATTTCCAACCTTTTCTTTCTGCCCGGTATTTTTATAGTAATTCTTTTATTTGAAGATAACTATAAATATTTAATAATTTTTGGTGGAGTATTATTCTCATTATTTATAGTAGAATGTATTTGCTATGAATTTGCCTTTGGTGATTTTTTATCTCGGGTAAATGTAATCTTGGGTAGAACTGTTAAAACAACAGGAAGTGAACCAGGAGTGGGAGAACTGAGCCCAATACCATTTTATTATCTCTTTTACAGGTGGATTCGACCGGGGCCACATTTTATACTTCTTTTGTTACTTTCTTTTGCGTGTTCTTATACTGCTTTTAGAAATGAGAAGAAAAGAGATATAAAAATGTTGGCAATTCCTTTCCTGAGTTTTCTTTTTATAATAACATTTGCAGTACAAAGCATAGACCCGATAATACCAGTCATGACTACCCAGATAAGATACTGGAATGTGGCTATACCAATCATGGCAATACTATCATCCATTTTTCTCATTGATTCCGTGTATACAGAAAACAACAGGAAAACACTGCAAGTATCGTTTTATTCTATTATCGTTATTCTGATACTTGTCTATGGATTTATACATGTTAAAAATATATATGATCACCCAATTAAAATGGTTAATAAAGTTTATTCGAGTGTGAACCACGCATTACAAGCTGATATGCCAATATTGTTTGATAATCGTTCTGCATGTGATTATCTGAAATACACTAAAATCCAAAACTTGCTTGAGAAAGGTAAAGGATTAGGCAAAATTCTTGAAAGTGAAGGGATGTCCAAGAAAGAATATACTTCATTGGGCCATGATTATGTCAGGGTCAGGAAAGGGGTGCGTCTTTTCCAAAGTGCTTTTATAGATCTTGAAAAGCTGGATAAAGATGTATTCAGGGATTATCCCGATCTTATCAGGTATAATCAATGCAATACTGGTGGGAAGAACGTGGTCTACCTGTCTTTGAAGAATAAAACAATTTCCTCTTGTGAAAAATTGATTAGTGAAAATGGCAAGGTTGTCTATTTATTGAAGAGAAGACCTATTGATATAATAAAAATACCCTTTAAAAGTTATGGTGAAGAATATTAATTTTCCACTATGAAACCAGTAGCATTGATCACAGATTTTGGAACTGCTGACCATTACGCTGGTGTGATGAAAAGCGTTATCAAGACAACGGCACCGGGGGTGGACGTGATTGATATCACACACGGTGTGAAACCATTCAGCATTGTGAATGCCCAGTTCATACTGGATGTGTCATATCCATATATTTCCCCCGACGGTGTTGTTGCCGTTGTGGTTGATCCCGGGGTAGGGTCGGGAAGGGCAATACTGATTGCCCGGGCCGGAGGGCGTGTGCTGGTTATGCCGGATAACGGTATTATTTCTGCTGTTATTGACAGGATTGACGAGGTGTACGAAGCTGACACCATGGCGTATACACACGTTTCAACTACTTTTCACGGAAGAGATATATTTGCCCCGTTAACGGTAAAACTGGCATCAGGTGCCCGATGCGCAGACCTGGGTCGGCCGGTGACAACGTTTAAAACCAGGCCATACCCGGGATATACTGTTTCAAGTAACGAGATTGCCAGTCAAATTCTGCACATAGATCATTTTGGCAACTGTGTTACTTCGATACCTGTTGAAACTTTTTTTACAAGTTCTGCACAGGTATTTACCGTGGTAAAAAAAGATCTTGCCCTGCCAACGGTAACCTGCGCAACATATACCGACCTGTACAATGATCAGGCAGGTCTTTTGCCGGGAAGTTCGGGATATATTGAACTGTCGATGAACCAGCAGTCCCCCGCATCCCGGTATGGCATAGATATTGAAGATGAAGTGGTGATACGGTATGAATGATAACAAAAAAATCGTCATCCTGGTAGGGGATGGCATGGCCGATTTCCCGGTGGAATCCCTTAAGAATAGAACACCCCTTGAAGCGGCGAATACACCCAACATGGATTTTTTGGCCAAAAACGGTACACTGGGATTAACCAGGACCGTCCCACCGGGTATGTCCCCGGGGAGCGATACCGCCAATCTCTCCATATTCGGGTATGATCCGAAAAAATATTATACCGGCAGGGCACCCCTTGAAGCAATAAACATGGGAATAACGCTCGGGCAGAATGATGTTGCCTTCAGGTGTAATATCGTCACCCTTGCCGATGGTATCATGGAGGATTTCAGCGGAGATCACGTTGACTCGGAGTTGAGCCGGATCATAATGGAACAGATGAAAATTCAGGCTCCCGAAGAGAATATAGAATATTACCCCGGGGTTTCATACAGAAACATTATCGTGTGGAGAAATTTTCCTTACGATGATCTCCCCATGACAACCCCCCCCCATGATATACAGGACAAAGAAGTAAATCCCCACATGCCAGCCGGGGATGGGGCGGAAATGCTGAACCGTATAATGGAAAAGTCGATCAAAATAATTTCAGAAACAAGTGAAATCAGGGCAGCGTCGCAGAAATACCCTGGAAAGCCAGTTTCATTATGGCTATGGGGAGGGGGACGCAGGCCATCCATGGACACACTGAAGGATCGTTTCGGATTGCATGGATATACCATATCCGCGGTAGACCTGATTCACGGTATCGGACGGGCGGCAGGACTTGAGCCATGGTTCGTAGAAGGGGCTACCGGTTATATAGATACCAATTACAAGGGGAAAGCTGACGGGCTTGTGAAAGCCATGGAACAGGCCAATTTTGTGTACCTGCATGTTGAAGCGCCTGATGAATCAGGTCATCAGGGCCGACTGGATTACAAGCTGCAATCAATAGAAGATTTTGATTCTATGGTGGTAGGCCCGGTGGTGAACATGTTAAACAGGTTTGATGACTATACTGTACTGGTAATGCCGGATCACCCAACGCCGTTATCAATCAAGACACATACTGATGATCCTGTTCCATTCTGTGTATACTCGAAGAACAGTACCCCGAAGCCCGATGCATCCAGTCTGACATTTACAGAGAGGTCAGCTTCTTCAACGGGTCTTATGGTGGACGAAGCACATTCACTGCTTGAAAAAATTGTACAGAATTCAATCTGAGAAGAGGATTTTTGACACTATGCGGATAATCAAGTCTATACTGATGATAGCGCTAATGGCAGTCATGCTTTTTGCCGGTGTGTATTACATGTTTTTTGACGAAGATGATATGCAGGACGCCATCACTCAATACGAAGATGGTGACTACATTGATGCTATGAAAATATTAAATACCCTGGTAAGGGTTAGCGATTATGAGAACGCCGAAAAAATGTACTATTACCGGGTGAAGGTAATTCACGCATACGCCCGACAACTTTCAGATGAATACGATGAAGAATTGAGCGTAATAACCACCTCAGAAAAGGCGAAGAAAGATGTACAAAAAGAAATTAAAGAGATAAATGAAGAACTTGATGAGATAAACAACGAGATACAGGGTGATCTGGCGTTACAGGTTGGAAGTGAACGATCATATATCGTTTCACAGGGCAAATTGTATGAAGAATTCACTAGCCTCTACAGCGGCAGCCGGTATATTGAAGATCTAGACTTTGAGATGATGAGAAAAAACGTGCGGCTGAGCCCTCAGAATACCATGGCAGCTGTTTCAGGCTTCTATCAAAAGTATCCTGATACGGGGTATCTTGCCAGCACCGTTGCGGTTATGTTTGAGAACATTTCACGGGGCGACCTGCAATTCAAAGAAAATGCGGATACCCTCTCCAGCATGCTCATAAAATTCTGTGTGCAGTATCCAACCAGCTCGGAGTATCACAGAATTTACACATGTGATGGTGACAATGTAAATCTTCGGGATACTCCCGGCCTTGAAGGCGGGGTAGTGGGAAAACTTTCCCAGGACGAGATATGCCTGCAGCTGGAGAAATCAATGGACAGTATGCAGTTGGGGGATGTGAGAGATTATTGGTATCGCATCGTATCGGTTCAGGGAAAAAAAGGATGGATTTTCGGAAAATTCTTACAACATATCGATGTCAGTAAATACGAAAAGAAAAACAGCGACCTGAAATGGATCATGGAAGAAAAGTTTACCTCCTGGAATGATTCACATACCCCATCTGGATGGCAGCACCTGTATCCTGAAAACAGCGGTGTTATATCCTTTGAAAAACTGCAGGATAACGGAGTGGCGAAGGTGAACAGCGATGGAAAGGGTAACGCGGGCCTGTTCAGGCGTGTAGCCGCTTTCAGAACTTTCAACCTTCAGGCAAAGGCCAGGCTTACCGGCGGCAGGAAGGTAGCACTTTTTGCGCTGGTAGTTCCCGGTAATGGGGTCTACGAACTTAACCTTGAGAAAGACGGGATTGACGTGTCAGGTAGAAGGATACCTTTTGATGTTACTTCATTGCACGTGTATGAATTAAAAAGCATAAATGGTACCGAGGCCACACTCCTGGTCGACGGTGAAATTCTTTCCGCCCGGATTAAGCCTGTCAAAAGAGATGAATATCCCAGCCAGGCCCTGTATCTTCTTCGCTGTTGGAGCGGCATACCGGCAGAAGCCGAAATTCATTATATCCGAATCAGGTAATAAAAAAATCCTGCCATCAGGCAGGATTTTTCTTACAAATCAATTTGCATTGTCTTACCAGTCGTCACTTTGCTGGTCTTTGTATTTCTCACGGACTATGGCAGTAATATCATCGATATAAAAGTAATTCCACTGGTTGAGTCTTCCCGTGTTACCTGGATTATATAGAATCTTCAGGATCTCCATCTGGCGCTTCTGGCTCAGGTACTTGTCTTCCTGTGCCACTTCATCTGTAAGCTTGATTGATAGCTTACGCCATCCAAGAAAATTAAGTTTATCTAAGACAAGACGATGAGAACGGCCCGACGCGTCTTTAAGAATGATGGACAGCTCTCCTGAGAATTTTTTACCATAAACCCACATGTTAATGGATCTGCAGTGTTTATTTATGACAAGGGGTGCAGCTGGAGTAATGGTGGCCACCTTGCCGTTTTTCGCGAACACTTTCACCCCAAGATACTTCTTGGAATTTTGAAGTGGGGCAGGATACTCGTCCCGTATCGAGAGACCTGCTTTTTCGTCCCGAATTACCCGTATTTCAATATTTTTATCTGTATATTGAGTATTTTCAAAGTTTTCAAGGGTAACCTCGTGGTAAACCTGGTCACCGCCCACAACCTGTTCTTCTTTGGACTCATCTTCCTTGTTTTCATCTGGTTTATCCTGTGTCAGCACCGGCATCGTGGAAAGTAGAATGAACACAAGGCATATTAACGCGGCTGATACCTTTTTCATGTGATGATTACCTCCAAAAAATTAACGAAATATTTATACATAATTTAATGTTGCAAAGAGAATATTAAATATGATAGTGTATCATAATTGAACAATATATTCATGTCAATATTAATATTGACATGAATATAGTAAGGTAATGGGGTTAATTAAATATCAGGTAATAACTCGATTTTTAATGTCAATTTTGAATGAAGAAG
>JAGYNX010000145.1 GCA_018399855.1 Spirochaetota bacterium | reverse complement strand
CGCTCTTTTCCAGCTTCAAACTGATTACAAGGTAAAAAACAGTCCCCAGTGCAATATTTATTACTATCAGGATAAACAATTGCATAGTATGTCAAGTTCCTCCACTTTTTATACCTTCTTATTCATAAACCAATCAGCCCGGTAAAATCAATAATTATGGTGATACATTTATTTACGGATGTCTATAATCCTGCCAATGGTATCATCTTCATGTGCTTTTTGAGTATCACTGTCACGGCTGGCTGTATCACTTTTTTTTCGTTTTTGCCAGCCCTTCTGTCCTTTTCCTGATTCTTTTTCATTATCTTTTATCGGTTCGTTTCCAGACCTCTTGTTCTCTTCAACACGTTCCTTTTGTAGATTTGTTTTATCTTTTGCTTCGTTTTCAAGAACATGCTGTTGCTCCAATAACGCGGACTGACGTGCCTGCTCTCCACGGGCAACTTCAGTTATTTGCGCTATATGTACTTGCAGGTCAATGGGTTTTACAGACATAGCATCACCATGTCACTTTATTTAACGTCTTCGTCTTACCGTTCTTATGTGTTGCTGCATATCTTCCATGTCAGGAGCTTCGTATTCTGATAATCGGATTTCACCTGCTTCCAGCATAAACTTGATATTACTATATGGATCCTTAACATTAAATCTTTTATCTTTTATGTAAATCTCAACTCCTGGAAATGCTGTCTTTTCCGCATTTACTTTACCCTTGTGTTCCAGCATTCCCAGATAAGCTTTCAGTTCTTCCAATTCAAGATTCAGCTCATTGAGGCGCATCTCCATTTTCTGTTTCTGCCCGAGAAGCTTATTAAGCATTTCTTCCCTGTCCTTGGGTAACTTGCCACCTGCTGTTGTTTTCTGATGAGTAAGAGTTGTTACATCCTTTTTTACTTTTTCATATTCTTTGCTTACAGATGTTTTATTCTCTTCAAGGTCTGAAAGTTGCTGCAAAACCTTTGGATTCATGCCAACGCGAATCTCCGTTCTGGTGAAGGAATCAGAACCTATATACCTGGCGTTAACCTCTTCACCTGCCCGTAGCACCCCGCCAACAATACGGGCCCGTCTGCCGTGACAAAGAATTCTTTCACCAGCATCAGCGTGTGAATGCATAATACCTTCTGCCACAATTATATCTTTCTCGGCAATCACGTTTGCCGTCTGTATAAACTTGGCATATATGGATCCACCAGTTGATTCGATTCTGGCTTCTTCACGACCCATTATTCCCTGGCGAATGATAACATCCCCTTCGGCCTCAAGAAAAGCTTTCTGAACCGAACCCTTCACCTCGATATTACCGGCAGCCTTTACCGTAAAATTATCCATCACGCTGCCAGAAACAACAACTGACCCAAGAAATACAATATTTCCTGTTTCAAGCGATACATCACCTTTTACGTAATATACCGGTTCAACACTAATTTTTCCACTCTGATAAACGACCTGCCCATTTATCTCGGCGGTAAGTTCAGTACCATCTTCTGAAAGGATAGTTCCCTTACCATGTTTAATCTGTGTATCCTTACCTGATCTTGCCGGGATAATCCGGTTTGTCACCGTTCTTCCGGGAACACCCTCTTCTGCAGGAACCTTAACTGCCAGCACCTGGCCTACAACAACGTTCTCAAGAAGATCAAGATCCCTGAAGTTCACCTGTCCCTTTTCATCTTCCTCGAAGGTAACATCAGACTTGTCAATACGAACCTTGTAATCAATATACGCGTCTCGCCCATGCCGTGGACGAACTCCTTCTGCCGCAATCAATGGTTGACTGTAATTCATGTTCTCCAGGTACTCGGCAATCTTTTCTTCATTGATCCCGGTTACCACCCCATTTGCTTTCAGCGAATCCAGTATATCATCCATGTCCATGTGTCGCCCCGCGAAGCGGGGTGGGCTGAAATGAACAACCGCTTTCATCTCATCTTCAGTAATTTCTACCGACATGGTGCTGTCGAATTCAGGATTAGGAACCCATTCACCAATTTTGACAGGTTTACCTGAAGCTTTCTTAACTTCTTTTTCAACTTTTGCCATGTCCGCGCTGTTTAGTCGCATGGAATAAAGTGTAGTGGTTACATCATTGACATCCACCTTTTTACCATCACCTTTTGGCGGGGTAACTTTTAGCCAGACACCTGTTTTTGTAACACGTATGGAGGATTTGCCATGTTTGTCCTTATCAGCATTTCGAAGTTCCAGGTCAACATCAGAAATTTTCCCAAGTTTTTGCTCAATTGCGCTGATATCATCTTCATCATACTGAATCCTGGCAGGCTTAATTAATACCTTGTAAGGCTGCCTGCCCATTCCAAGCAGCCCCTTTGTTCCTTTTTCAATTATTTCATAGTCCAGTTCGGATATATCAAGGTGTAGTTCATCGGCAGCAAGTTCCAGTGCCTGTCGGACTGAATCAGCATATACCTCAACTTCATCTTCTGTGGATTCTTCATCGTCAAGAGTTGTAAGCAGGTCTTTTAAATTCTTCATTTGCTAACCGACAATATTTGATTTGATCCTTCCAAGACGTCCTCTAAGTCTCATGATTGCCTTTGTATGCAGCTGTGATACCCTGCTTTCGGTCACTTCAAGTACTTCCCCTATCTCTTTTAGTGTCAGATCTTCATAATAATAGAGAACTATTACCTTTTTTTCCTTATCAGGCAGTTTCTTAATAGCTTCTACAATATAATCCCTTATCTCTTCTTTTTCTATCAAAACGTCAGGATTCATGCTGTCAGGAGCTTCAAGTGTTTCCATGATGGAAAGCTCGTCTTTGTCATCCCCCATGTACCATATATCATTAAGGGACAATATCGCTGTGCCGCTTAACTTATTCAACAGTGACTGAAATTCATCATTTGAAACTCCCAGTTCACGGGCAATTTCTTCGTCTTCAACGGTTCTTCCAAGTTTATTCTCCAACTCGGATATAACCTGTTCTATCTGCTTGGCCTTTTGGCGTATTGACCGGGGAATCCAGTCAATTGACCGTAACTCATCAAAAATAGCACCCCTGATACGGGTCATGGCATATGTTTTGAACTTGATGCCCCTGTCGGGGTCAAATTTAGTTATCGCATCAATAAGACCAAACACACCGTATGACACCAGGTCGTCAAATTCGATATTCTGGGGCATACCCATCGATACTTTACCCGCAACATACTTCACCAGGGGAGCATATTTAATAACAAAATAATCCCGGATATCCTGTTCCTGGGTTTTGACGAATTTTTTCCAGAGTTCTTCTTCGTCGATCTTATCGAATGCCTCGAACTTTTTGTTGTTCATATAAAACCTTTTTTATATTATTCCTTATCTCTACCCATAATAGTTCGTATAGCCTCGGCCATTACCTTTGGTTCATACTTCACTTTCTTATCATCAAGTATTATATGTTTCCCCATCTGGCTGGATTTGGTATCCTGGCCACTTCCAGCCCTGGGATAATCATCTTTATCAAGGGGAGTAAAGGCTTCCTCGTAGACATCACTTTCCGTTTGTGTCATTTCCGGCTCGGTAGATTGCTCCCCTTCTGTAAAAGAACTCTCTTCTGCACCTGTTGCGTATTTTTCAGAGGTGCTATCACTTGGCTTCTGCTCAGGAGTTTCTGAATCAAGCACGGCATCCTCAGGTTCTTCCGGAACCGTGTCTGTTTTAATACCTCCCGCAAAAATATTGTACACCTCTGGAACAAATTGCTTGAGTATGATCATGGCCGCCAGGCCAATGACCGCAAATATGAATGTCATAGTGAATGTACGGCCTACTATCAATACGGGGCTATTCCCTGCAAGAAGGCTAACGATAAATGTCACCAGCAACGCCGTCAGCCCCATAATTAGTGCCGAACGAACTTCAACTGGAATTCTTTTAAAATCTATCATCATGACCACGTTGTCTTCCAGGACTGTTTATTAGTAAGAATACTACATCGTTATCATAAATCAAGTAGTATTTACCTCATACAGGCTAATTCCATCATTTATAATGAAATATAGCTCGTTTTCCTGTTATTATACCAATAAATACTTATAATCCTTCCTCTTCTTCGGGTCTGAAAAGTCGCTTGAAAAAATTCATCATTCCGCTTCCTTTCATATCCTCTGTCTCGGAATGGGTCAACCTGTCAGCAATAATATCCACGCAGCTGGATGCCCTGCACTTGGGATAACTTGCAATAAATGGCTTTTGATTACGTATTGACTTGGACACATACATGTCCTCAAATATAAAGCCAAGATTCTCTACTTTAATGTTCAGAAATTGCCCGGCAATATTGATAACACGCTGAGCGACCCGTTTTCCCTCGGACACGCTTTGCACCCGGTTGACAACGAGTTTTACAGTTTTATCTGGCGCATTGGCCGCAATGGCTTTTATTGTACCATACGCGTCTGTAATAGCGGTAGGCTCCGGGGTTGTAATAACGATCACCTCGTCTGATGCTACGAGAAAACTCAGCACATTCTGAGAAATGCCAGCACCGGTATCCACCACCATAAAATCATCTGACCCCAGATCAGAAAGTGCCTTAATGAACTCTTCCCTCTGTTTAATATCAAGATTTGCCAGCTGGTGAAAGCCGGAAGCACCCGCGATGATCTTTATGCCTTCCGGCACATCAATAATAATATCTTTCAGCTTTTTTTTACCTTTTATAACGTGATACAGGTTGTACTTGGGTATTATCCCAAGTACAACATTGATATTTGCAAGACCAAGATCTGCATCAAGAAGGGTTACCGATTTTCCACGCTGTGACAGCGCAATCGAAAAACTTACCGCAAAACTCGTTTTGCCAACACCACCCTTCCCGCTGGTAATGGCAATCGTTTTCGTTTTACTGCCCGTGCTGCTGTTCTCTATGACCAGTTTGCGGAGATTAGCTGCCTGATCCAAATTCCACCTCCCCTCATGAAGCAGTTTTTCCAATAACCATATCAACAATGGAATCGCTGTTGGCTACAGATATATCATTTGGAACTTCCTGCCCATTTGTATAATATGCTATCGGCTTATTATACTTATCGGCAACATCTATTACATTCCCAATGAAAGTTGTTTCATCAACTTTTGTGATTATAACACTGTCAATATTAATTTTTTCGTAAGAACGAAATACATCCATCAGGTCAACCTTCTTGGTATTGGCGCTCACACAAAGCACTTTCTGAATTTCGTGTCCTGACGCATCAGCAAACGACTTGATCTCTGAAATCTTCAATTCGCTTCTGTGACTTCTCCCAGAAGTATCTACCATTATAATATCAGCTGATTCGTTTTCCAGCACTTCTTTAAAAGAATTATGATCGATCACCACGTGAATTGGGATTTTCATTATTTCCGCGTACTTTTTCAGCTGCTCAGTTGCTGCTATCCGGTAATTATCTATGGTTATAAAAGAAACTTTTACCCCTTCACGCAACGCGTATATGGCTCCCAGCTTGGCCATGGTTGTTGTCTTGCCTACTCCCGTAGGCCCTATGAACATGAGCACTTTTTTCTTCTTATCCTTTTCGATGGGACCGCTCACCACGATCTTGCTTTTAAGCAAATCACGCAAACTTTTCT
>JAGYNX010000144.1 GCA_018399855.1 Spirochaetota bacterium | reverse complement strand
ATTCCGGAATGAGGCTTTTTTTTAAATAATATTTGCCTTTGCCTTTTCTTTCTCTTTTTACTTTCCTTATCCTTTCCTTTGCGCCCTTCGCGTACTTAGCGCCTTTGCGGTGATCTTTGTAAATAAAAACTCTGTATCTCTGTGCCTCTGTGGTGATTCTTTTTAGGATAAAAAACGGAAAAGGACGAACTATTGTATATATTAATACTTTACAAGACTTTATGTACTGATGATTAATGGGAATGAAAAAAACGGAATGTCGTTATAAATGAACGGGGTAGAAAAAGATGAGTGGGGACGTTGATGTAATAGTAGTTGGGGGCGGACATGCGGGAGCCGAGGCGGCGCTTGCGTCTGCGCGAATGGGGTATCAAACCATGCTTATCACGGGTAACCTGGATACCATATGCCAGATGAGTTGTAATCCTGCAATCGGCGGGCTGGCAAAGGGGCACCTTGTTCGCGAGATAGATGCCATGGGCGGTGAGATGGCAAAAAATATTGATGCTACCGGTATACACTTCAAGATGCTGAACAAGAGCAAGGGGCCGGCTGTATGGTCACCCCGGGCACAGGCTGACAAGAAGGCCTACCAGTTCAGGATGAAGGAAGTGCTGGAGCAACAGCAGAACCTGGCACTGCAGCAGGACATCGTTACCGCTATAATCGCCGATGGGGGAGTGGTGAGCGGTGTGGAAACCATACGGGGACGCCGTCATATGGCGCCGCGTGTTATCCTGTCAACCGGCACTTTTTTGCAGGGGCTGATACATATTGGAGAGTACAAGGAAAAGTGCGGCAGGCTTGGCGACTTCTGCGCGGAGCATCTTTCAGACTCGCTGCGCCAACATGGCTTTCCTGTGCACCGGTTGAAGACGGGAACACCGGCAAGAGTAAACGGTAACTCAATAGATTTTGAAAGGTGCCAGGTGCAGCATCCCGATGATCGGTCAATACCATTTTCATTCAGCAATACTGAAATAGACATGCAGCAGGTTCCATGCTGGATTACCCACACTACCGCAAAGACACATGAGATTATAAACAGGAATATCGGGAGATCTCCACTTTTCTCTGGAAAGATAACCGGGGTAGGGGCGAGATACTGCCCGTCTATCGAGGACAAGGTGGTACGCTTCGCAGAAAGACCAAGACACCAGCTGTTTCTTGAACCGGAGGGGCTGCATACAAACGAATATTATATAAACGGGTTCTCAAGCTCACTGCCAGAGGAGGTACAGCTTGAAATGATTGCCACGGTGCCCGGGCTTGAAAACGCCCAGGTTATGCGCCCGGCGTATGCCGTGGAGTACGATTTTGTTCCGCCGGTAGAAATGAAATCTTCGCTGGAAACAAAAAGGATAAGGGGACTCTACCATGCCGGACAGATAAACGGTACTTCGGGATACGAGGAGGCCGCGGCACAGGGTATGGTGGCCGCAATTAACGCCGTACGGTCACTGCAGGGAAAGGAACCCATGATATTGAAACGTTCAGAAGCATATACAGGTGTGCTCATAGACGACCTGGTAACAAAGGGAACAGAAGAGCCATACAGGATGTTCACATCCAGGGCAGAACACAGGCTTTTGCTGCGGCAGGACAACGCGGATTACCGCATGATGCAGTATGGTCGTGATAATGGCCTGGTGTCACATGAACAGTATGAGAAGATGAGTGAGAAATACAGAAATATTAATGCAAAAATAGACAGTCTCTCATCAGCTATAATAACCGTTGATGCTGAGCTGAAAAGGATAATAGAGGAAAGGGGAGGCTCTACCGCAAGCATACCGGGTAAGATTTCTGCCGGGAAACTGCTTAAACGTCCCGAGATCAGGGTAGAGGATGTTATAAAGCTTGTGGATATAGATATTGATGATGAGAGTGCCCCGGTAATCGAGATGGAAATAAAATACGAGGGGTATATCAAGAAAGACCTAGAGAAGATAAAAAAGATTGAAAAGATGGAAAACAGGCGAATACCTGAGTCACTTGAGTATGATTCCATGCGGGGATTGAAAAACGAGGCAAGGGAGAAGCTTAAACGGGTACAACCACAGACACTCGGGCAGGCCATGCGTATATCGGGGGTTGACCCTTCTGATATATCTATACTGGTTATACATATGGAGTCGGCCGAAAGAAACAAGGCAAAAGCAACCAGCAGACAGGAATAAACTTTCCGTATGAAAAAGAGGTTCCACGTGGAACATTTTGACCTTGAAAAGGCGCTACAAGACATGGGTCTTGACCCCGCAGGCATACAGGTTGAGAAAATGAAACAGTTTGCCCGCATGGTTGTGGACCATAACAGGCTTGTAAACCTTACGGGGTGTAAAACTGTTACCGAAGCAGAGAAGGTCCTGGTTGCTGACAGTATACGTCCACTCTCCACAAGTAATGTTCCACGTGGAACACTGCTTGTGGATATGGGAACTGGAAGCGGTGTCCCCGGGGTGCCCATAGTGCTGGCATTTGACGGAATCAGTGCCATACTGGTAGATTCAAATGGAAAGAGAATAGAATTTGTCAAGAGGGTGATCGACGAGCTAGAAATACCCGGCTGCCGGGTGGTAACGGCACGGGTTGAAGACCTGGGTCATGATGACCAGTACAGGGAGAAAGCAGACCTGCTGGTGAGCCGGGGGTTTGCCCACCCGTATGTAGCGATGGAGATGGGGGCATCACTGGTAAAAAAGGGGGGCATGATGCTGGTATATTCCCGGGGTAAAGAGGGAGCATTGCCCACTGAGATGTGTGGGCATATGCGGGAACTGGGCCTTGATGCTGCCGGTGATGACTTTGCAGACCGTGCTGGTGTCGGTGAAGGGCTGCTGTGGATGAAAAAAGAGCATACACCGGCGCGATATCCACGCAGGTTTCCCGTAATAAAGCGTGAGGCATCACGGATAGCTATAGTGAGTAGTGAGTAGTGAGTAGTGAGTAGTGAGTAGTGAGTAGTGCAAAGACATGTAGCTTGAGACTTTATATCAATACTTAATTGGTTTTACGCGGAGGCGCGGGGAACGCGGAGAGCCTGTACACTTCATCCGCGTCTTTGCGTGATTCTGTTGTTTTTATTCTTTGTGATCTCAGAGGTTTCATGCTTCATTTTTTAAATCAATCCTGATCAGAAGTTACTTATTACTTATCGTTGTGTATCTGCGGTTAAAAATATTATGGAAATGTGATTTTATTGTTTGTTATTTTAAATAAACAGGTTTTTATTTTCCGAGGATGCGGAATGAGTGTTAATCTTATTTATGGGTGTGAATATGAAAAATATGAAGATGCTTGTTGCCATGATCTTTGTCCTGGTGGTTGCCGTTATGGTATTTGCCACGGTTCCTGAAAAGGGAACGAGGTCGAAAGAGGCGTCAATGGTGGTGTCTGATTCCACTCTTATTGTTCCCGGTGTGGGTGCCGAGGGTGTGCTGCTTGGTATGACATTGAAAGAAGTAAAAGAACTGAAGGGTGAACCTCGGCGGGTAACTGAGAAAAAGCGATGGAAGCTGTTCCGTGATGTGTTTCACCTGAAAGAAATAGCTGATGTGCCTTTTGATATGATGATCGAGTACGGGTATCCCGGGATAACTGTCGGCCTCAAAAACAACAGGGTGCAGTTTGTAATAGGGCAGTCGCAGCAGCGGGTAACAAGCTCAGGGGTGTCACTTGAAAAAGGTGTGTCGTATGTGATATTCAGGATGGGTAACGAGGGCCTGCATATACTTGAACGTACACAGAAATCGCTGTACTTGTACAAGAGCAGGGGAGTGGCCTTCTTTGATGACGGGAGCAATGATTCGATAGATATGTACGCCGTGTTCAATCCCTCTGATGTGGACGATGATGATTAGTTGGCCCCGGCCGGGGATGCCAGGGTATCCGTAATCCTGTGGGCGTCCCTGTCGCTGATGCCATACCGTGAGAAAATGATGTCCTCCATGTTTTCCCTTGTTGTACCCTCTGTAATACCTGATTCACGCATCTCAATGGACAGTCTTTTCAGCATTTTTGCGGCATCCCCGGTAATGCTGCGAAGGGGCAGCCGCTCCAGGTTTCCCCGCAATACTTTAACCGTAAAGAAATTATGCTGGTAGTAATACTGCATCAACCTTGAATTGAGAAGGGCGACAAGGCTGTCCGCATCAAGATGTGGATCTACGGGGACAAACCCGTTCACGTTGTTTAGTGAGTAGTAACCATGTGTGTCAACCGCGAAGGTGAGCTGCCTGCCTATGAACTTGTAGAGTACCTTGTGCGGGGTAATATAGAGATCCCCCGGGGCAACCTGCTGCAGGGTTGCGGGGTCAAACTTAAAATGATGACCACTGAATTTGATTGAAAAAGGATGCATGTCTTTTCCCACGATGATGGGATCGGTGTGCAGCCGGGTGCGTTGACTGCTGATGTGCATGGGATTGTTGCCGGTGACAATGCCAAGAAAAAACCGAACCCTGTCTTTCAGGAAGAAACAGTGTCCATCATCAATGGCAGAAAGCAGCGAGACTGCCTGCCTTGAGTAGTGGATGGTAAATATGTTTTCGTGGGTGTTTTCATAGGCTGTCTGGGGCACAAGCAGGGCGGTGCCGTTCCTTGCCGTGGTTCGGGTGTGAATATGCACGATATTCCGGTTTCGCTTTTCATGCCGTGTTTCTTTCTGAAGATGGATGGAAACCGCGGGTGCATATACTTTTTTAAACCGGTCACCCCACAGGGCTATACCCCGTATGGATGTGTTGTCAAGCGCAAGACGCCGTGAGCTGTGATGGGCCTTGATGTTGAGATATGCCTCTGGCACCAAAAACCCAAGCATACCCCCGTCTGAGAGATGCATGATGGATTTTTCAATGAACAGGGTGAAGCTGTTTATACCTGAAGCCGCGGATACGTATCTTCGACGGTAATGATTCTTCTCTGCCGGTGAAAAGCGGGCTCCCCAGGGTGGGTTTCCCACGATGGTGGTAAACCTGTTTAAGCTGAGAATGTCAGAGGGGAAAGGGGGCTCGTTCATTCGAAGAAAGTTACCCGCAATAATGTTGTGAATATTCTCTATCGGTACTGATGCCACATGGGCAAGGTTGCACCGGGTAATGGCCACTGATACCGGGTCGATGTCTATGCCAAAAAGGCACCTGGTGCAGATGTGAAGGGCGGCATCAGCGGGATCCCATCCACGTTGGACGAAATTGCTCATCAGGCGGTTGAAACATGACACCATAAACTGTCCCGATCCGCAGGCGGGATCAAGTACAGTGATTTCAGTTTCTCCCGGTGCAATGGCATGTTCAACGATGTAATCCACCACGTCGGGGGGAGTAAAGAACTGCCCCTCGTTTTTCCTGGCCGCAGAGCTTTTAAGTTGCTGGTAGATGTAGCCCAGCATGTCACCGTCACGGGTAATATCCCAGCGCCGGTACAGCTGGTAGAGTTCATCAGCAGCACCGGCAGCATCTGCATCGATGTGACCGAGGGGATTACCGTATGCCAGGTGAAGCATAATACTGGTGATGATGTTACACGCAATAGAATCATCACCGTGATGACGTGACAGTAATGTTTTCGTAAGCACCTGGATACGTGCATCAAGGTAATGACGATGTTT
>JAGYNX010000143.1 GCA_018399855.1 Spirochaetota bacterium | reverse complement strand
TGACCCCTGGTTTTTTACAACTTTTTTTTATTCCCCGGTCATTTTCTGCGTATAGAAGGGTAGAGACTTGTAAATAAACCGGAGGTTCTAACCATGCCACGACCACTACGAAGTAAAATACAGGGCATTACCCATCATGTCTATTCACGATGCATTGAGAAAAAGGCACTGCTTTTGAGCCACAATGCGGCTTCCATGCTGGAACAGGTTATCATCGACACCCAGGAGAAGTATGACTTTGATCTGACTGCCTACCAGATCATGGACAACCATTTCCACTTTATCATCAAGACTAAAAAAGGAGAGGCTTCCATATCCCGTATTATGCAGTATATTAAAGCCCGGTTTGCTGAAAGATACAATAGCCAGCATAACCGAACTGGCCCTTTCTGGAATGAGCGTTTCAAGGACCAGGTAATTGAATTTTCAGATAACCAGGTGGTGTATCTTATATGGTTAATATGCTATCTCGCGTATAATCCTGTTGTAAAAGGGTTGGTCAAAGATCCCAGGGATTGGCGTTGGAGTAGTTTCAATTTTTACATGGATCCTGATTACAAAAGCCGGGTAAAAGTAGTGGTACATGAGTATCTTTTCATCTTAGGAGGAGATACCTTTGAGGAGCGGAGGAAACAGATGCTCTACTATGAGGATATGTACCGGAAGCGAAGGGGAATTCTGTTTTAAGGAAGAGGGACACATGTTCTGGAAAAGGGGTCAGAGCCTTGGAGAGCCCTGGAAGGCTTGATGGGTAGATTGATATATATTATTATAATAGAGCAGAGTTTAATATGAAATTCCCCGTCTGAATTCTCTGAAATTATTATACCGCATACCTTTCCCTGAGATGTTTTATAAACGGTTCTGTGCTTATGGACTGTCCGGATACCGCATGTACCAGGTCATCAAAGGGAAGCAGGCTTGCCCTGTCGTATATTCTTTCCTTCAACCAGTCAACGATACCCGTAAAACGACCCTGCTGAATATCTACACTTGTAGTACTGTATACTTCATTCAGATCAGCAAAAAGCTGTGATGCCATTACCGCGCCAAGGGTGTAACACGGAAAATAACCAAACGCCCCATGTGCCCAGTGAATATCCTGCAGGCATCCCTTTGCGTTACCTGGAGGTCGGATCCCGAGGTACTCATTCATCCTGTCATTCCATGCTTCGGGTATATCCTCGACCTTCAACTTGTCATCCAAAAGAAGTAGTTCAAGCTCATATCGTAAAATAACATGCAGCGGGTAGGTAACCTCGTCCGCTTCAATACGAATATACCCTGGCCGCACCTGCCTGGTTACCTGGTAGAGATGTTCAAATGAGAGTTCGGCGAAGTTTCCGAAAACTTTCTGCATTACGGGTGTGATGAATTGGATGAACTCGGGGGTCAGAGCCACCATTTTTTCCATGAAAAGTGACATTGCCTCGTGTACAACCATACCACGGGCATATCCCACCGGCTGCAAACGCCAATCCAGGGGACGATTGAGCTCGTAGAGGGCATGACCGGTTTCGTGGATAGTGGCGGTGAGAGCAAAAAGCGGATCATGCTCCCTGTAGGCGGTGGTAATTCTTGTATCAAGCGGATGTCCCGTCGTAAATGGATGAGCGCTGATATCCAGGCGGCCACGTTTAAAGTCAAAGCCCATAATATCCATGATTCTTAATGAGAGTTCTTCCTGTTTTCTTCCGCTGTAGCTTTTTTTGAAAGCAACATCATCTTTTGAAATGTTTTGAGCGTGTTGTACCTCTATAAGAAATCCCGGAAGAAAATCTTTTAAACTGTCAAACACCAGGTCGATCGTGTGGGTGGTGAGACCGGGTTGAAACTGGTCAACAAGGGCATTGTAGGGGGTGGTGTCCAGAGCATCAGCTTTCAGAACAGCGGTTTCACGGGTCAATTCAAGAATTTTTTTCAGATGGGGGACGAAAATGCTGAAATCATCCTCATTCCTTGCATTTCGCCACGCAACTTCTCCCCTTGATGTAGCGAGGGTCAGAGCCTCAACCAGCTTTCCGGGAAGTGCGGCAGCGTGAATCCATTCCCGGCGGGCTTCCCTGAGGTTTGCCTGCTGCCAGTGGGTAAGCGAATCACTGTGTGCGTCTGCTTCCCCAAGTAGATCCTCCCAGTCGGGACGGGTCAGCAATTCATGGGCCCTGCCGCTGAGCCAGGCAAGCTGCGCTGCACGCGACTCCACGGAACCTTCTGCCATGTAGACCTCCTGGTCCCACGAGAGAGCTTCCATTATTTCACCCATAAGGGATATTTCACTGAAACGGCTTTCTATAGTTTTATATGCTGATGATGACATTAAAAATCCTTATAATCGTGATTGTTATTGGGCTTACCATGCGAACAGGGGTCAGAGCCTTAAAAGGAGCCCTAAAAGCTCAAACGAGTTGATGTATAGACTAAGTGTGGTCAAAGCTTCGACACTTACAGGTTCTGGAAAGAATAATAGTTACTACATTACTTCATGTTTAAATGTTACTTAATCTCCGTATACACCGCTTTGCTCTTCTTGTCCTCTGAATCTTCACCTTCAGGGGGAAATACCTGGAACAGAAGGTTCTTTTGATACACGGTAATACCTGGAAACAGGTCTTCGATCTTGCCGGTTATGGCTTCTGCTTCTTTCTGCAGCACTGCTTCAGACTTTTCGTAGAGTGTACTACGATACTTGATAACGGGAATAAGGTCTTTTTGAACAAAGACAGATCCGATGGTATATATTTTCGGCTTTGATTCGATAGATGTCATTTCAATGGGAAAAGAATGTGTATCATCGATCTTCTTGGTGAGTTTTTTGCGATATTCCATTATTTTCTCTTCATCGGGATAAGTTGCGAAGGGAGACGGTTTTAAATACGCGTCGATGTTTGACAACCACAGCAGGGCCATTACGGTGTGACCTTTTTTCTCCAGTACCTGTGCCTTCTTGTAGAGATCAATGGCATTCTGATCAAGAAGCTTATAAGGCCCCAGCCTGAAGGCATATAATTTCCAGTTGCCATCTGTCTTTCCATATACAATTGTGATATGAAACTGGTTGTTTTCATGCTTGAATGAATACAGGGAGATCACGGTTTCTGCGTAGAGGGCGGGAAAAGTTACCTGGTAATTGCCGGTATGCTTTACCGGTATAGTAAATGATCCACTTCCTGTTTCACCTTTCACTTTCACATAAAAGTTTTTTACAAGGCTGATCTCGTTCTCACGTATCACTTTCCCGTAATCGGTATAAAATTTTTCAAATAATTCCGTGCCCTGTTGCTGTGCCTGCGGGATTGACATGTCATACATCACCTGGGCTTTGTCCTTCTGAATACTGTCAAAAAGCTTCTTGTTTAACGATTCAATTTCTTTCAACCGTGATGTATCAAACTGAGTAGCGGTGTGTATGGAATACTCAACCTGGCTTTTTTTGACTTCCAGTTGAAGGTCTTCTGCGAACGCGGTAATTGAACCCAGGAACAGCATGCAAACAGAAAGTATAAGACTTAATTTAATTAGCTTCATAAAATCTCCGGAATTATACAGGTTTTATACTGAATAGGAGAATACTATATCGTATGCTAAATATTTCAAGGAATTTTATCATCATTGGCTTTTCGTAAGATTAGAACTGAACGGGGGTTCACACAGAGACACAGAGACACGGGGCACACAGAGAGTTGGTCAATACAGGTACGTTTCGTTTTATCAGTAGAGTACACTATTGTTGTAAAGTTTGATACAGGGTATAGATTTTACAGGCTAAGAAATATATCAACTCAAATCAGAAGCTATAAATATCCCTTAACTGTAAAAACTCTAAAAGATTGAAATGATATTATATCCTGACGGAATAACAATATAGAACGAAAATCTCAGTGTGCCCCGTGTCTCTGTGTCTCTGTGTGAACCCCCGTTGAGTATTATGCCATACAGAGTCCCGGTAAGAGAGTCATTTTTTTATTGGTTCTGTTGTATATTGCTGATAGTATAAAAACAGACATCATTTCAACGAGGACAGGCAAATCGATTCAAGTATCCACATACAACCGGTAGATTTTTCATCCGTTCACTTCTATGATGAACTGTTTCAGAGCGGATTCTGGGGTTATTTCAAGGCATACATGGAACGTGATGCCCGGGCGTTCATGGTTAGATATGGACAGGTTGTCTTTCCACTGGTGACCATTGAACGCAGGATAGGGGGGGAGTACGTATACGTGTATTGTCCCAGGGCTCCGCAAATCGCGTTGCCCGAAGAAGACCAGGGCCCATTCATGGAGGCGCTTGCCCGGCAGCTGAAATCACACCTGCCCGATGAAACCGTGTTTGTGCGATTTGATACTGTGTGGGATAACCCTTATGATACGTCGTCACATTATACTGAAACAGGGTTCTGGCTTGGGCCTCCCCGTCATGAAGTACGTGAGATTCGAATGAATTATTTTACCCGTGAGAAGAATCTTCGAAAATCTCCCGATGACCTTTTGCCTCCGGATACGGTGGAAATAGCATTGCATCAGGACCAAGACGACCTTTTCATGGACATGCGTCAGAATACCAGGAACAGTATCCGCCGTTCATTAAAGAAGGGGGTTACTGTGCAGGATGCCCCGTTAAAATATCTTGCAGACTGGTACCGGTTGTATCATGATACTGCTTTAAGGAAAGGGTTCAAGGCGGAGAAACTTGAGTATTTTCAAAATCTTTTTCAGTCTGCTGATTCTTTCCAGGAAAAAACGGGTGATTCACGCATCGTTCCTTCATTTCGACTGCTTATTGCCACAAAGGGCAAAGAAATTCTGGCGGGCATGATACTGGGGTTATATGGGAATATGGGGTATTATCTCTTCGCGGGTTCTTCCCCGAATTGGCGTGACCATATGCCAAATTACCTGCTGCAGTGGGAGGCGATCAAGATGGCAAGGTCGGCCTGTTGTCACAGGTATGACCTGTTTGGAATTCCCCCGAATAATGACCCCGTCCACCCCCAAAATGGACTGTATACTTTTAAAAAAGGATTTGGGGGCAAGGTAGTGCATAATCGCGGCTGCTGGGATTATCCTGTTGATGAACAGGGGTACATGATGGTGAGAAATATAAAAGCGGCCATGTGATATGTGGTTGATGGTTTCCCTGTAACGTGCACTACACCCCCCGCAACTATTGCTTTACACCGGAAAATGTACTACACTTGAAGTGAAACTCAATTGTTACTGTATAACACAATGAAACTGGACATAATAGAAGATAATCTCAGCAGGCTTTTCAATGACGCGTATAAAAAGCAGATCGATGATAAAGACCGTATCGTCATCATAAGCGATCTGCATCTTGGTAATGGTGGTAAACGTGATGCCTTCCTGATAAATGCTGACCTGGTGGAACATGTGTTACGGGACTATTACCTGGAGAACAGGTTTACCCTGGTATTGAACGGTGATATCGAGGAGCTGCACCGGTTCGATCTTGATCCTGTCATGAAACGATGGAAACACATGTATACGCTTTTCAACCGTTTTGCCCATTGCTGCGGACTGTATAAAATTATTGGTAATCATGATTACCTGTTGCATTACAGGAAGATGCCCGAACTGGAAGGACATCTGCTGCATGCGTTGCGGCTGGAATACAGGGATAATACGTTGTTCGTGTTTCATGGACATCAGGCAACCGGGTTTACTGAGAAAGGT
>JAGYNX010000142.1 GCA_018399855.1 Spirochaetota bacterium | reverse complement strand
GAACTTATTAAAACACGTAAATCACAGGTATTAGAGATTGAATCCCCCCTTCCCGGCAATAACGAGTCAATACAGTTGCTGCTGAACAAATCCCTGTACTTCGATACAAGGGGTAATCCCGAAGGGATAGTGGGTATCATTACCGATATTACCGACCTCAGGGATAAAGAAGAACGAATACATCTTTTGTCCACCGCAATAGAATACGCTTCAAGCGTGATCATTGTTACCGATACAAACGGCACAATTCAATATGTCAACCCCGCCTTCACCAGCATGTCCGGTTACAGCAGCGACGAAGCTGCAGGCAGCGACGTAAAAATACTCAACTCCAACTATCACGCCAGCGATTATTTTAAGAACATGTGGAAAACCATTAAAAGCGGTAAAGTCTGGAAAGGAGAAATACTGAACAAGAAAAAAGACGGCACACTTTACTGGGAGAATATTTCTATCGCACCCGTACGAAGCAGCACGGGTGAAATAACAAATTTTATCTCAATACAGGATGATATAACAAGGCGTAAAATGTATCAGGAAAACCTGCTGCAATCCAAGAATAATTTTCTGAACATAATAACCAGCAGCCATGACGCCTTTGTAGTTCTTAACAACATCGGAGAAGTACAATATATCAATCCAGCCGCTGAAAGTCTTTTCGGCGAATCGGTTGAAAATATGCTGCAAGAACCTCTTCCGGTACATCTGAGTGAAAGCCAGGAAGAGGTTTCCCTCCCCATGCCTGATGGTTCCATACGGTATTTTGAATTAACATTTATACCCTCCCGCTGGCAGGGCGAAGATGCGAAAGTGGCAATACTTCACGATATAACTAAAGACAGGGAAATCGCCGAGCAGGTACGCCGATCACTTGAAGAAAAAAATGTATTATTAAAAGAAATTCATCACCGGGTAAAAAACAACATGCAGCTTATTTCAAGCATGCTGCACCTGCAGGCGGGCTACAGGAAGGATGACATGATGGTCAGCGTTTTCAGGGACATAGAATCACGGATCAGGTCTATGGCCCTTATCCACGAAAAGCTGTATCAAAGTAAAGATTACGTCCATATAGAACTTGGCGAATACATTCGTGACCTTGCCCTTTCCCTGTATAATACCTACCAGGCAGACATGAGCCTTATCAAGTTGTCCACTGACATTGACGTACAGCATTTTGATATCGACACGGCAATACCCTGCGGGCTCATATTGAATGAACTCATTTCTAACGCTATCAAGCACGCATTTCTTGATGGCAGGGAGGGGGTAATCAGCGTATCATTACGCAACACCGATGATAAAAATATCCAGCTTTCAGTTGCTGATAACGGTATCGGTATATCAGAAGAATCATTTCTCAGAAGAGATCAGAGCCTTGGCATGGTACTGGTAGAAACCCTGGTGAAACAGCTCAACGGAACCCTGTCATTCAATACTGAGGGTGGAACAGAATTTATAATACGATTTTCCCCTCCCTGGGCATCTTGAATTACAGTATCACGCAACCGCAGCCTTCTTTGCCATTCTGCTGTACCTGTAATAGAGTATAATATCGGTAAATACCATGCAGGCGTTTGCAACGTAAAACAGTGTTACCCAGTCGGTGTTTCCAGTAATCTTGTTAATAAACCCGAACACGTACCCGCTGAATATAAGCCACAAAAAGTATACTGATTTCCCATCAACCCTCTTCACTTTCACGGCCCTGTATATTGACGCGGGCCATGACGCTCCGAAACATACAAGCATCATCGCTTCAAACATAATGCATTCTCCAGATAATCAATTGAGCTTTATAATAATTTCAACCCGGCGGTTTTTCTGCCTTCCTTCCTTTGTGCTGTTATCAGCAATTGGCTGTTCCTGGCCAAGGCCCCTGAAAGATATTTTATCATGCCCAAGCCGTTCTCCAAGATATTCTGCCACCGACCGGGCCCTTTTCTCAGAAAGCTTCTGGTTATATTCCTTTCCTCCGATATTATCCGTATGTCCTTCTACTATTATTTCCCTGTCAGGATATTTCCGTTTTATTATTTCAGCAATCTTTTCAAGGTTCTTCTTCGCGTCTTCCCTTAACGTAAACTTGTCAAAGGAGAACAATATCTCCGCCAGGCGTAACACCAGCCCGCGTTTTTCATCATCAACAGAAATACCGCTATCTTCAGGAATTTCATCTTTAAGATCCTGCTTCTGTTTTTCTTTTTCATCACTGGTTACATTATCATACAAGGAGTACTGTTCCTTGATGCCCATCCTGAATTCTACACTGTTGCCTGTTCTTCCATGTGCGAAAAGCATCATTATGTTATACCGGTTCACCGATTCGACAGGCCGGTTTTCTGTAATATTCCATAGTAACGTGCCGGTATACTGTCCAGAAATTTTCACCGGGATATCATGAGGCAGCCTTTTGGCAGCAAGGTTTTTGTTGATTGGTATGGTATAGGTAATTACTGCCATTTTGTTGCCATCGATCTCTTTTACTTCGTTAAAAAAATATGTTGCTTCAAGCACCAGCAAAAGGGGCCTGGAAAAATTATCCATCTTAATGTCCACCGGTGCCTTCCAGTTTTCACCTACCCTCACTTCTTTTGCAGGGAACATTGGCACATGCCTGAAATTCGGCATGTAATGGGTCTGCGGCACAACGTAATACCCTCTTTCGGTAATGGCAAAATCAGCATCATACTCTTCTTCAAGCCTGAACATGTCTTCCCGCGAATCACGCCTGTAAACTGAAAACCTGCCCTTCACATACTGTTTTCCGTTATCCCTTTTGTAACAGGTAAGATCTATTATATTTCTCTCCTGGTAGACTCTTTTCAATCCGCCATTTTCCAGGTAATTCACGGTAGCCGTATTCATCACTTCAAGGCGGTCATTATCCGGGATATCCCAGTGAAGATGGTATGATTCATCTTCTGCCGCCCCAAGCAGCAATACCATGGCCATTACATATACTATTTTTCTCATTATCATGCCCCGGGGTATAGTTTTCCTTATCTTTAAGTATCGGCCTTGCACCCCCGTTCTTACAGCAATATTTTTGTCAATCTTCCCAAAATTCCGGGATAAAGCCTGTTAAGTAAAAACAACAATAATGAACGTCACGCGGAGACGCGGGGAACGCGGAGATGTTTTGAGCCCTGCTCTTTACCCTTCCTCTGCGCCTCCGCGCCTCCGCGTGATATAAAAAAAGGAGGGTACATCAAATGTACCCTCCTTTATATACTACACGATAAATAGTCTATCTAATTAGAAGCCCAGCCAGTTGCCGATTACCGGTGAGAACTTAACTACAACACCAGTAAATACAACAGATACCATGGTCATGAGCTTGATAAGAATGTTCAGTGAAGGTCCGGAAGTATCCTTGAAGGGATCACCAACTGTATCGCCGATAACACCGGCATGATGGGCATCAGAACCCTTTCCACCGTAGTTTCCTTTCTCAATGAACTTCTTGGCATTGTCCCACGCGCCACCAGCGTTATTCATTGTAATGGCAAGGGTGAAACCTGCGGTAAGTCCACCAACCAGAAGACCCATAACACCTGCAACACCCAGTATTAGACCGGTAAGTACAGGCACGATAATGGCTATCAGTGAAGGAAGGATCATCTCCCTCTGCGCGCCCCTGGTTGAAATGGCAACGCAACGTGCGTAATCAGGTTTCTCCGTGCCTGCCATGATTCCTGGTTTCTCCTTGAACTGTCGGCGTACTTCTTCAACCATTGCGCCGGCTGCCCGGCCAACTGCTTTCATGGTCATGGCGCTGAAAACGAAGGCCATCATGGCGCCAAGAAAAATACCGCAGAGAACCAGTGGATTCATCAGGGTTAAATCATATGCCCGTACAAAGTCCGAGATCTCGGCACCATGCACAACCACATCAAACTTACCTGCAACCACACCTTCAGGAAGTACATTATAAAACTTGATTTTGCCAACTTCGAAGAATCCCTGTCCGGCAAGTTTACCGAGCCAGAGTTTTACTTCTTCAATGTATGCTGACAGAAGTGCAAGGGCGGTAAGTGCTGCAGAGCCGATGGCAAAACCTTTACCGGTTGCCGCTGTTGTGTTGCCCAGCATATCAAGTGCGTCTGTTCTTTCACGAACCTGCGGATCAAGTCCGCTCATCTCGGCGTTTCCACCTGCATTATCAGCAATGGGGCCATAGGCATCAGTTGCCAGGGTGATACCAAGAGTTGAAAGCATACCCACGGCAGCAAAACCTATACCGTAAAGACCCATGGACATATCAGTAAATCCACCGGATATGCCATAGGCAACGATGATACCGATTACAATAGTAACAACCGGGATACCGGTTGAATACATACCGGTAGCATAGCCGTCAATGATGGTAGTTGCGGGTCCCATCTGTGCCTGACTCGCGATACCCTGTGTTGGCGAGTATTCGTCAGATGTATAATACTCGGTAGCCTGGCCGATAACCAGACCGGCAACAAGACCGGCGATAACCGCGCCAAATACACCCCAGGTGATAATGCCAACATGGGCAAGCACCGCAAGGGCAACCAGAACCAACAGTGAGGATCCCCATACACCGATATTCAGGGATTTCAGAAGGTTCTTCATTGAAGCGTCTTCTTTAGTTCTAACCGCAAAGATACCCAGAATTGAGAAAAGGATACCCAGACCGGCAACGATCATCGGGGCAACAACCGCGGTCACACCACCACCCATGGCAACCGGCAACGCGGCACCAAGTGCGGCAGTAGCCAGGATTGAACCACAGTATGATTCATACAGGTCAGCACCCATTCCGGCAACATCACCAACGTTGTCACCAACGTTATCAGCGATGGTAGCAGGGTTTCTTGGGTCGTCTTCGGGGATTCCGGCTTCAACCTTACCTACCAGGTCAGCACCAACATCGGCAGCCTTGGTATAGATACCGCCACCAACACGTGCGAAAAGAGCCTGGGTTGACGCACCCATACCGAATGTGATCATGGTAGTGGTGATTTCAACAAGCTTGGCTTTTTCAAACTCGGCACCGGTTATGAGACTCATGTCAAATATACCACCGGCGATACCAACTTTCTCTACCAGGTTGGCACTCAGGTTCCATACGTTGTTATCGTACAGGTAATTCAGAACCACGTACCAGAGGGAAATGTCAAGAAGACCAAAACCAACAACAACAAGACCCATAACAGCACCTGATCTGAAAGCAACTTTCAGACCTGCATTCAACGACTGTGATGCTCCCTGCGCTGTTCTGCTTGAAGCCTGTGTGGCAGTTTTCATTCCCAGGTAACCACAGAGACCCGAGAAAAAACCACCGGTTAAAAAGGCAAAAGGTACAAACGGGTTCTGCACCCCAAACCAGGCCAGTACTGCAAGTATAACCAGTAAAATAACAAATACAAGTGTTACTACCTTGTACTGCCTGTAAAGATACGCGTACGCCCCCTCTTTAACATGGGTGGCGATTTCCACCATTTTTTCGTTCCCTTCATCTGCTTTCATCATCATTTTATAAAAAACATACGCGAAGAGCAAAGCAAAAAGGGATCCGATTGGTGCAATGTAAAACAACATGCTGCTATCCATTGAATCACTCCTTCTATTTAATGATTTTGTTTATAGCGACTCGCCCCCGAAGGCGTTTGCCGGCGGGGGCGAGTTGTGATCTGATTATTTATTTTCCATGGCGTTGAGTACATACTCCGCCAGGTCAAAGTTGCTT
>JAGYNX010000141.1 GCA_018399855.1 Spirochaetota bacterium | reverse complement strand
CACATCGACGACATTGCCGCCGAACTGGAAAGACGATTCGGTACAAGCGGCCTGGTAGAAAAAGCACGGAGAAAAGAGAATGACCCTTCATAAACTTGATACCATGAAAATCGCTATTCCCGGAAAGGGACGGCTGAAAGAACCCGCCATGCAGCTGATGAAACGTGCGGGGTATTCATTCAGGCTTTCCGGAAGAAATCTCTATGCCACCTGTAAGAACGCCGGTATAACATTCATTTTCGTGAGGGCCGATGATATACCGGTTCTGGTGCACTCGGGTGTGGTTGATATGGGCATTACCGGAAGTGACCTGGTGCTTGAGCGAAAGGCCGACGTGGAAGAGATACTGCCCCTTGGTTTTGGTAAATGCAGGCTGTGCGTAGCCGTTCGGGACAACTATGACGCTACAGGCATATCTTCCCTTGAGGGAAAGACAATAGCCACTTCATTTCCTGAACTCACCAGCCAGTACTTTCAATCCAGTGGAGTTACTACTAACTGTATTGAGATGAACGGTTCTGTAGAAATAATGGTAGGTCTTAACCTGGCAGATGCCATTGTTGATATCGTTGAAACCGGTGACAGCCTCAGGGACAACAATCTCCGGGTATTCAGCGAAATTGGGAATTACCAGGCAACCCTCATCGGGAGGAAGGGGATAACCGATGATGCAGAAGTTGTTCGTTTCGTTCGACGTATTGAAGGGATACTGGTTGCCGACAGGTACAGTATGCTGGAATACAATATTCCGGCAGACAGGCTCAACGATGCCGAAAAGATAACACCGGGCTTCGAATCCCCCACCATATCAAAACTGGATCAGAAAGACTGGTTCGCGGTGAAAGTCATGGTTGAGAAGAAAGCCGTGCCTGATGTTATGGATCAACTTGAAGCGGTTGGCGCAACGGCAATCCTTGAAACGGAAATAACCAACTGCCGCCTGTAACCTTTCTGAAACCGGCGATATCACATCAGCTCAGTCCGGTTCCTTCCAAGGTTCTTTGCCCTGTACAGGGCATCGTCAACACGGCTGAGAAATGTTCGCTCATCATCACTATTTTCGTCAAAGCCGGTCACACCAAAACTGATGGTCACCTGTCCAACTGCTGGAAATTCATGTTCAGCTACTTTTTTACGTATCCTTTCGGCCTGCGTGAAAGCTGCTTGACAGTCAGTTTCAGGATTGAGAATAATAAATTCTTCTCCACCCCAGCGGGCAAATATGTCAGTTGGCCTTTTAATAGAGTTAACCAGTGAAACAATTTCTACCAGGATATCATCTCCCACAAGGTGGCCATGAACATCATTTATCTTCTTAAAATGATCAATATCAAACATGATTACGGAAAGGGGATGATGATACCGGTGAACCCGGCTGATTTCCATATCTAATTCCCGGGTAAACCTGAGCCGGTTATATACCTGCGTCAGGGGATCTGTGGTGGAAAGGCGTTCAAGTTCCTGTTCCATTTCTTTACGATCCTGTATATCCCGCGCAACTGCATATACAAGCCCTTCGTCTCGATTCACATATGATTTCCATGACAGCCAGCGATACTTTCCATCCTTGCATAAATAGCGATTGTCAAACGAAAATATATTTTCACCTCTTTCCAGGTCTTTCATTGAATTATAGGTAGCTTTTCTGTCATCAGGATGGACAAATTCAATATATGGTTTGCTTTTCAATTCATCTTCCGACCATCCAAGTGTCTCCGACCATGTTGGGCTCAGCGATATAAAATATCCGTCAAGGCTGGCAATACATAACATGTCCAGGGTAACATTGAAAAAGATCTCGTACTGGCTGCGCAGCTTCTTTTCTTCAGTAATATCACGGGATGACCCAACTATACGTATTACCCTGCCATTGTTATCAAGAACCGGGCTTAACCATGTATTCCATGTATGAATTCCTGTCGGCAAGGGTAATTCCTCCTCGTAAGAAATTGCCCCTGCTTTTTCCACACACCTTCTATAATTCTCTTGAATCTTTGAGCCAAGTTCATTGCCCAGTAATTCAACCGGAGTTTTCCCCTGCACCATGTCGGTTTTCAGTCCGGTTGCGTTTTCATGTGTCCTGTTTAACCTTCTCAACCTGAATTCATTGCCGTTATCTACATCAATAAGAAAAATTGCATCATGTGAATTGTTGAATATCGATTCGTATTCATTTTTCATATCCTGCAGTTGCTGCTCTGAATGTATCCTTTCGGTAATGTCATTCTGTATGGCAACAAAGCTGGAGATTCTCCCGTCTTCATCTTTTATGGGGGTGATCACCTGGTAGGCGGTATATATTTCTCCATTCTTTTTCCTGTTGGTAATCTCTTCCTGCCATACATCTCCTTTTTTGATGGTACTCCAGAGATCTTTATAATACTGCTCGCTCATCGAGCCGGAATTGAGTATTGAGGGTGTTTTCCCTATTACTTCATCTTCAGAATACCCGATATTCTTTACGAATGCCGGATTGACGTATTCGATTACACCATTATTATCAGTTATATAAATTATATGATTAGCCTGCTGTATGGCAGCTTTGAATTGCCGTAATTCTTCATCATTACGTTTTCTTTCAGTAATATCTATGATATAGCAGATAAAAGATACAACATTGTCATCTTCATCCTGAATGATGGTGGTTACATCCTGTACCCAGCGAACGTTGCCTGCAGCATCCACTATCCTGTAATCTTTATGCTGAAATGTTTTCTCCCCCTTTTTTATTGCGGTAGATAATTCTTCTGCTACCATTTTGTAATCATCATGGTGTACCAGGTCTTTATACCCCGTTTTCTGCGTAACCAGTTCTTTATCATCATATCCGAAAAGAATCGAGACATTAGGTGAGATGTACCGTATTGGCCAGTTTTTGCTATTGTGCCATTTAATAATTATTACCGGTCCCTTGTTAAAAAGGTTCCTGGTTATGGTTGTATTCTTATTCATATCCGTTCCAATTCCAACCTGTCAGGGGTCAGCTGCCATGCCTTTTCTGAACACTTTCAGCATTCAACAGCTCACCTTCAACCTCGATTTTCAGCATCCTGTTACTTTTATACAGGATGTTATCCCGTAACCATCGGGAGGCCAGGAAACCCATTTCATACATTGGTTGACGGATAGTAGTTAGTAGTGGTTTGTACACTTTTCTCAGTGGAGAGTCATCAAAACCGGTAACAGATATTGCTTCGGGTATTTTTTTTCCCGCACCTGCAAGTTCATTTATCAGCCTGATGGCCATGTAGTCGTTAAAACTGACGATCGCATCGCACCCCTGTTGAATAAAATATTCAGCCGTAGTGCTGTCCACGTCATAAATTGATTCCACGTCATGCACAAGATTCACATTATATCGCAACCCTGCTTCCAGTATCGCCGTGGCATAACCCCTGTGACGGTCAGCATTATTCAGGTTTGACTTGTTTCCCAGGTACCCAATTGTTTTATGACCTATATCAATAAGGTGATGACAAATTTTCAACATCCCCTTATAGCTGTTACAGACAACGTAATTCTCATCAGAAATACACCTGCTGAGAAATACATAAGGGATCTCCTGCGATCGCATCAATTCTCTCAATGGTGTACTCACATCCCTGTAGGCTACCAGCACGCCATCTGTGATATATAAGTCCTCTTTTTGAATATTCTCAAAGTCCTTGATAGATACAATCTCAATTCTTTTTTTCTCTTCCCTGAATGCTTCACTGATAGCACTCACCAGTTCAGGAATATTTAAAAAAGGGTTTACTGAAAGTTCTTCCTCTTCGGGAACTACCACCAGTATCTCCAGTTTAGACCGGGTCAGGGGCCTTTTACGCTTCTGCGGTGTATAATTATATTCTTCAGCAACCTGTAATACCCTCGTACGGGTGTCAGCTGACACACCGGGTTCATTGTTCAGAACCCTTGATACCGAACTGATTGATACATCACACTTTTTTGCGATATCCTCAAGGGTTTTAGAAGTACTTGTTTTACCCATGTTTCTACCTGGTAATCCTTTCCAGATTTATTGTAACGGGTTGCATTTTTCACATGCCTCCCAGAGACCATACACGTACATGGCACCCAGGGCCCTGTCGTACAGCCCGTATCCAGGCCGACCGGTTTCGCCCCATATCATACGTCCATGATCCGGGCGTATGGCACCGGCAAATCCCGTCTCAACCAGTGCCTTCACCACGCCATACATGTCCACATCACCAAATTCGGTTGGATGCCGGCTCTCATAAAAGCTGTGGGTACCGGTTCGCTTTATGTTACGGGTATGTACGAAATGAACTTTCCCCAACCTGCTGAATTTCCTGATGGTCTCCACGATGTTCATGTCACCATTTGGCCCCAGGGATCCCGTACAGAAGGTTAACCCGTTGGACGGACTATCCACAATCCCGGTAAGCCTGTCCAGTGCTTTTTCATCGGTGATAATCCGGGGAAGACCGAATATGGGCCAGGGGGGATCATCAGGATGTATAGCCATCTTCACACCATTTTGCTCCGCTGCAGGGATCACCGCCCTGAGAAAATATGCAAGGTTTTCCCACAGTTTTTCACTGTCAACTTCTTCATACGCATCAAGCAGGCTATCCAGTTCACCCTTTGAGTAACTTGTTGCCCAGCCCGGCAGTGAAAAATCATCCTTTCGCAAATCAACGTTCTTCAGCTGTTGGTGATCATAGCTGAGACTGGTTGACCCGTCATCATGCCGCATCTGCAGGTCAGACCGTGTCCAGTCAAACACCGGCATGAAGTTGTAGCAGAGATAGGGAATCTCCAGTTCACCCATGTTCTGTATACTTTGCATGTAATTCTCTATGTACCTGTCACGGGTTGATCTCCCAAGCTTAATATCCTCGTGGACGGGAATGCTTTCAATCACGGTAAACTCAAGGCCATTATCCTCGATCTCCTGCTTCAACGAAGCAATCCCCTCCTTCGGCCAGGCTTCTCCCACCGGCACATCATACAGCGCCGACACGATCCCCTTCACCGCCGGCACCTGCCGAATATACTGCAACTTCACCGGATCATCCTTGCCGTACCACCTGAATGTCATCTTCATATAACTATCCCTAACAAGTATTAACCACAGAGACTCAGAGAAACAGAGGAGGATAATTATTTTTTTCGATATTATTTCCTTTATGCCTTTGCCGTTACAATACCTAATCCTTTCTCTGTACCTCTGAGCCTCTGTGGTTCTATTTACACCCCCGAGTAGGCCGAGAATCCGCCGTCTACCGGGATAACCGTGCCGTTTACGAATCCCGAGGCCCTGTCATCAACCAGCCAGAGTAAGGTACCTACCAGGTCTTCAGGTACCCCGAACCGCTCCATTGGGGTCTGTCCCATGATCTTTTCAGCCCTTGGGGTGTAGGCCCCATCCTCCTTCAAGAGCAGGCTCCTGTTCTGATCGGTGAGGAAAAATCCGGGGGCAATGGCATTAACCCGTATCCCAACCTTCGAAAGATGCACCGCCAGCCACTGGGTAAAATTACTTACCGCCGCCTTAGCGGCACTGTAGGCGGGTATCTTGGTCAGGGGTGTAAATGCGTTCATGGACGACACGTTTATTATCACGCAATGTTTTCGCTTCACCATGTTGCGGGCAAATACCTGGGAAGAAAGCAGCGTGCCCATAAAATTAAGGTTAAAGACAAAGGAGACGCCCTCGCTGTCCAGGTCGAAAAATGTTTTTAGTTCCTTATCATCATTTACAAGGTC
>JAGYNX010000140.1 GCA_018399855.1 Spirochaetota bacterium | reverse complement strand
GCTGCATGAGCAAGTGCGTCATCCGGCTTTACAGATCCATCAGTCCATATCTCGATAATCAGCTTATCATAGTCTGTACGCTGTCCTACTCGCGTATCTTCTACCTTAACATTTACTTTCCGAACAGGCGTAAATATTGCATCGATAGGGATAACACCGATAGATTCAGCACTGGATTTATTCAGCTCTGCCGGAACGTATCCCCTGCCTCTTTCTATCTGCACTTCCATATCTATTTTACCATTACCCGAAAGAGTAGCTATAGGTATATCCGGATTCATGACTTCAATATCTGAATCAATATTGAAATCTTCCCCTGTCAACATACCTTCATCTTCCTTAACAACATGAATTACCTTTGGTATTTCACTATCATATTTGAACCTGAGTTTTTTTAAGTTCAAAATAATTCTCGCGACGTCTTCGACTACACCCTCAATTGTAGCAAATTCATGTGGAACATCTTCAATCTTAATCGCAGTTATTGCAGATCCTTCTATAGATGAAAGCAGTACTCTTCGTAATGAATTTCCAATAGTGAGTCCGTACCCCTTTTCGAAGGGTTCCGCAATAAAACGCCCGTAATTATCCTGGAGCTCGTCATGTTCAAATAGAATTTTTGTGGGTCTTCGAAAACCTTTCAGTAGGTTTTTGGGCGACATCAGTACCTCCGTTTGTTATACACATGCACTTCTAATAATTATTATCTTACTCGGGCTCTTATTACTTGGAGTATAGCTCAACTACAAGCTGCTCATTGAATGCAGCCAGGACATCCTGTCGTGCTGGTAGTCGTACAATTTTACCAGTTCTTCCATCGTAGTCAACTTCAACCCATTCAGGAACAGAACTCACAGCCTTGGAAAGTTTTATTGCATCTTCAAGCATGGTATTTTCTTTAAAATCATCCCGTATCTGCACTTCATAATTTTCCTTCACACGGAATGATGGTATATCTACAATTTGATTATTTACTGTTACATGTCTATGCTGTATAAATTGTCGAGCTTGAACTCGTGATGATGCGAAACCCATGCGATAAAGCACATTATCAAGCCTTCTTTCCAATAATGACATCATGTTATCACCGGTAACACCTTTCATCATTGAAGCTTCAACGAAAATACTTTTAAACTGCTTTTCAAGCAACATGTAGCTTCGTTTTATCTTCTGCTTTTCACGCAACTGGATACCATAATCAGATAATTTTGATCTTCTTTTTCTTGGTGGTCCAGGTGGAAATTTTTTCCTCTTCAAAGCACATTTTTCAGTTAAACATCTTCTACCCTTTAACATCAAGGGCACACCCTCTCGTCTACACAATTTACATGATGGGCCGGTATATTTTGCCATAAGTACGTACCTCGTTCCTTAAACTCTTCTTCTCTTTCTTGGTCGGCATCCATTATGAGGAATTGGGGTTACATCTTTTATCTTCGTAACACTCAAGCCGGTTTGTGCCAGAGACCGGATCGCAGCTTCACGACCA
The DNA here is from genome assembly GCA_018399855.1 of Spirochaetota bacterium. Classification (GTDB taxonomy): domain Bacteria; phylum Spirochaetota; class UBA4802; order UBA4802; family UB4802; genus M55B154. Next base: position 4,297 of record JAGYNX010000140.1, on the reverse strand, counting down.
ATCCCGGGACCTTTTACCATAACTTCAACTGATTTTAAGTTTGCCCCATCAATAGCCTTTTGAGCAGCTACCTTGGCGGCCATTTGAGCTGCAAATGGAGTAGATTTTCTTGAACCTCTAAATCCTTCTCCACCTGCTGATGCCCATGATATCACATCACCCTGCATATCTGTAAGGGTAATTATTGTATTGTTATATGTAGCTTGTATGAATGCCTTCCCTACTGGAATATTCTTTTTTTCTTTTTTTCGGGTTTTTCTTTGCTTCACTTCGATACCTCGTTAATTATTTCTTCTTTTTCCCGCCAACGGCTATTCGTCTATTACCCTTTCTTGTGCGGGCATTGTTTTTAGTGTTTTGTCCTCTAACCGGTAATCCACGTCTGTGACGAATACCCCTGTAGCAACCAATATCCATTAACCGTTTTATATCCATAGCGAGTTGTGTACGTAGATCACCTTCTACCTTGTAACTACGTTCAATAACTTTACGAAGCTCATTAATTTCCTCATCAGTTAAATCCTTAACCCGGGTATCCGTATTAATATTTGCTTCTTCTAAGATTTTTAAAGAAGATGAATGTCCTATACCATAAATATATGTTAGTCCAATCTCTACTCTTTTGTTATTTGGAATGTCAACACCTGATATCCTTGCCATATAGTTCCTCTTTAACTGATTTATAATTACTATGCTTTTGCAGTTCGGCGTTTTTGTCTTTGCTTATGACGCGGGTTTTTACAAATCACCCGAACAACACCATGTCTTTTTATGACCTTGCAATCACTGCATATTTTTTTGACAGAAACTCTTACTTTCATTTATAACACCCCTTCCTGTAGAAAAAGACTCATGCTAATTTATCAATTACTATTTTGTCCTGTATACGATTCTTCCCCTTGATAAATCATAGGGAGATAGTTCAACCGTTACCTTGTCACCGGGCAGTATTCTAATATAGTGCATTCTCATTTTCCCGGAAATATGAGCAAGGACAACATGTTCGTTTTCAAGTTTTACCCTGAACATTGCGTTCGGTAACGATTCTACTACTTCACCTTCGACTTCAATGGGTTCTTCTTTTGCCATATATACACTCTTAATTTCAACTAAAATTTTTTCCCTTTGTTAAAATTCTCGCTTTTCCATCAACTATTGCGATACTATGTTCGAAATGTGCAGAAAGCTTTCGATCCTTTGTTACAGCTGTCCAACCATCGTCAAGTACTTCTATCTTGTATGTGCCCATATTAATCATAGGCTCAATAGCGAAAACCATGCCATCCTTTATTCTTGGCCCTTTTCCTGGCTTGCCATAATTCGGTATTGATGGTTCTTCGTGCAGGTTTCGTCCAATTCCATGACCTACAAACTCCCTTACCGGAGAAAAACCATGCTCCTCCACATAAACCTGTACCGCATTGGATATATCAGAAATCCTGTTTCCAGTAACACACTTATCTATTGCATTGTATAACGATCCTGATGTTACATCAAGCAAATGTTGTACTTCTTCGTCAACTTTTCCAACTTTAAATGTTCTTGCAGTATCACCATAAAAACCATAATACAAAACACCTATATCAACACCAATTATATCACCTTTTTTCAAGGTGACATTTTTATCAGGAATTCCATGTACTACAACTTCATTTATTGAAGAACATATTGCACCGGGAAAACCCCGGTAACCTAAAAAAGCCGGCTTACCATTTACTTTTTCAATTCTATCCCTGGCAATTCTGTCCAATTCGTAGGTTGTTATACCTTCAGAGATATTATTACCAATTTCATCAAGTATTTCAGCTGTAATTTTACACGCAGCTTCAATTCCCTGCAACTCGTCCTTATTATAAATATATATAGCCAAATTATGCACTCACTTCAACATCTACTACCATTATGCAATAAACATTTTATGGTTATCGACGACCCCTCATTCTTCCTTTTTTAAAGAATCCATCATAATGCCGCATAAGCAGCTGTGATTCTATCTGTTTCAAGGTATCCAGGGCAACACCAACTATAATAAGAAGGGACGTGCCACCAAACATATATGCCATTGATGGTGAAACCTCTTCTGGCCAAATCCTTATTATAAAATCCGGTACAATTGCGATAAGTGCTAGAAATATCGATCCTGGAAGTGTTATCCTGTTTAAAATATATGTTATATACTCGGCAGTATTCTGTCCGGGTCTTATTCCCGGAATGAATCCACCATACTTCTTCAGATTGTCAGCAATATCTACTGGATTAAACTGTATTGCCGTATAGAAATAACAAAAGAATACGATTAATGCACTGTATAATATCATGTACGCTGCATGACCGGGTGATAACCAGTATTGTATTTTCGTAAATATTGTATACTCTGATCCTCCCAGCATATTACTTATCTGTGCCGGAAACAGAATAACTGATGAAGCAAATATTATTGGTATAACACCGGCAGCATTTACACGAAGAGGGATTGCCTGTGACGACATTTGCACCATTCTTCTTCCTACAACTCTTTTACCATATTGGACGGGAATTTTTCTTGTTCCAAGAGTCAGCATAATGGATGCTGCCACAACCAGTATAAAAATACCTATCAATATAACGCCAATAATTGGATCACTTCTGCTGACTATTCTGTTAATAGTATCATGTGTCGCGCTTGGAAGACGCACAACAATACCTGCAAAAATCAACAGGGATATCCCGTTTCCTATCCCACGTTCAGTGATCATTTCACCCAGCCACATCAATACCATGGTACCCGTCGTGATAGCAATAACCGCGATCAGGATGAATTCAAGTCCGGCATCTTTCGGAACAACCGCACCTTTAGGAGATGTCATAGATTTCATCCAGAAAGTTAAACCCATTGACTGAACTGCGCAAAGAATAACCGTTCCATATCTTGTATACTGGTTAATCTTTTTCTGCCCTTCAGGCCCTTCTTTAGAAAGTCTTTCAATTGCTGGTATAACAACGGTTAAAAGCTGCATAATAATTGATGCAGAAATATATGGCATAATACCAAGAGCAAATATTGTAAACCTTTTTAACGCACCGCCGGCAAACAGGTCAAAAAAGTCCATTAATCCGCCACCCTGACTTTTAGCTGCCTGGTCGAAATATGCCTTCAAAGCATCCACGTTTATACCCGGTATGGGTATATGGGCACCTATTCTATATATTACAAGTATGGCCAGTGTAAAAAGAATACGTCTCCGTAATTCAGGAACCTTAAAAATGTTAACCACAACGTTTGACATCTGGATTATTTATCCTTTTTTGAAGGTTGTATTTTTTCTCTTATTTCGACTGAACCGCCAGCGGCGATAAGCTTTTCCTGTGCGCTTTTAGAAAACACGTCAGCTATAACTTTTTTTGAATTTTTTATCTCACCATTCCCCAAAATCTTTATGGCCTTATCAGCATCATTGATAATCCCACTTTTTTTCATGAGAGCTGGATCTATTTCAGATTCTTTTAACTTGCTAATTTGCTCGATATTAACTATCTGGAATTCCTTTTTAAAGAGATTGTTAAAGCCTCTCTTGGGGACTCGCCTCTGCAATGGCATCTGTCCACCTTCAAACCATGGACGTCTTGAATAGCCAGATCTGCTTCCCTGCCCATCCTGACCTCGACAACATGTTTTACCGTGACCACTTCCTGGTCCGCGGCCAACTCGCTTTCTTCTTTTTATAGATTCCGGTTTTTTCAGTGTATAAGCTTCCATGAAAAATACTCACCTGTTATTCTTTAATTTCCTTTACTTCAACCATATGTCTCACGACATTGATCATTCCACGTACAACAGCATTATTCTCGTGAACCTTCTGGCTGTTAATTTTCCTGAGCCCGAGAGCTCGCAATGTTGCCCTTTGTTTTGGTTTAGATCCAATATAACTTCTTCTTTGGGTTATCAATAGTTTTACTGCCATTGTATATATCCTCTACCTATGGTTGCCACAATTTATTCAAGGGAATTTCACGTAGATCAGCAACTTCTTTCAAACTTCTCAATCCCATCAATCCATTCATTGTTGCTTTTACGATATTGATTGGATTTCTTGAACCAACTGATTTTGCCATAAGATCTGAAATTCCGGCACGTTCTGCTACTGCCCTGACAGAATCCCCTGCAATAATACCCGTACCTGGACTGGCAGGTTTTAATATTACCTGAGCAGACTTATACTTACCAATAATCTCGTGTGGTATAGTATTCTTATTCAAATTGATTTTATATAAATTCTTCTTAGCATCTTCAACGCTCTTTTTTATGGCATCAGGAACC
>JAGYNX010000014.1 GCA_018399855.1 Spirochaetota bacterium | reverse complement strand
GCAAGCAGAAGGAGTATTTCCACCAGGCACGCCAGTTGGGTACCCGGGCGCTGGAAGAGTCACGCAGGGCGTCGCGGCCGGTTATCGCCCTGCTTGGCAGGCCGTATAATGCCTTTACACGGGACGCCAACATGGACATACCGAAAAAATTTACCAGCAACGGATACAGCATCATTCCCTTTGACATCCTTCCCTTTGAGGGCAGGGATATATTCAGTAACATGTACTGGTATTATGGTCAGCAGGACATGAAAACCGCCACGTTACTGAAAAATGAAGATAATATATATGTGACATTTATTTCAAATTTTTCGTGTGCCCCCGATTCTTTTATTCTGCATTATCTCAAGTGGACAATGGGGACAAAACCTTTTCTTATCCTTGAACTTGATTCGCATACAGCTGACGCGGGTATCGATACCCGTGTGGAAGCATTTCTGGATATTATTGAAGGATACAGGCTTAAATTCACCGGTGAAGAAGAGGAGCGTTATGACAATGGACTTCGATTCATCAATCCGGGTAATGAGAATATCCATGTTACCAACACTGTAACCGGTGAGAAAATTCCCATACGTAATAATTCCAGGGTGAAGATGCTGTTGTCCAACATGGGAAGACTGGGGGTAGAGCTTCTGGCAGCTTCATTGCGGTCTTCGGGTATTAATGCCGAAGCCCTGCCTGTTCCGGACAACAAGACTTTGCAGATAGCACGCCAGTTCGTTTCAGGGAAGGAATGTCTTCCGTCGCACCTTGTGCTGGGAAGTGCGCTTCAATACCTTGCCTCTGATAAGTACCGCAAGGACGATATATACCTGCTGTTTGTACCCACCACCACGGGTCCCTGCCGAACAGGGCAGTATTTCGTGTTTTATGAAAACCTGTTTAAAGATCTTCGTCTTGATAACGTGGTGGTTATTACCCTTGATTCGGATAATTCATACAACGAGCTGGGGACAAACTTTTCAAGGCACGCATGGTGGGGAGTTATAACCAGCGATTATATGAAAGATATTGAAACGTCACTCAGGGCCTGCGCGAAAAATCCTGTTGAAGCAATGCAGGTATATGACGGACTGTGGCAGGAACTTATCGAAATTGCTGAAACTGACGTGACGAGAATACTGCCGGCATTGAAACGAATCGCGTCTGAAATAAAGAAAATACCATTAAAACGTACACTGGAAGAAAGCCCGAGGGTGCTGATCGTTGGTGAGATCTATGTACGAAGAGACGACTTTGCCGTTGATGAACTGATACAGCATTTCAGCAGGAAAGGTATCGTGGGAAAAGTGTCGGGAGTGGGTGAATGGATATACTACTGTGATTTCACCAGGCGGTATGATTTGAAAAAAGAATTATCACTCATGCCGTGGTATGTCCGTCCTTTCTCGAAAGAGATACGGGAACTGGGAATGTGGCATGTTGAACAATGGTACAAGCACAGGGTTGAGCGAATGGTAAAAGATGCATTGTCAGTAACAGGACTGGTTCCGGAAACACCTCATGATATGAATGCCATCATGCGGATGTCACAAAAGCATTTTGTCAATCTTGAACTGCAGTCTGAAATAACCGTTTCAAGCGGGGTTGCCGCATCTGCCATGGCTGACGGGTATTCCGGTATTGTAAATATTTCACCCTTCGCATGTCTCATTGGAAGGGTCATTGAAGGGTTACTCGCGCCCTGGTCAAGGGAGAGGCGATATCCGCTTATTTCGGTTGAAATAGACGGCAGCCAGCTTCCCCCAACCACGTTGAGTAAGCTTGAGATATTTATGCTGAACGTGCTTCGATTCAGGCATGAGGCAGAGCTTCACGAGATAATGGAACATCCCGAGAGGATGCATGACATCATCGATAGAAAAATAATCAAGGAGTATTGATAGCGTGAATCAGCTTTTTGCCTTGATGTACTCCATTGCTTCGTCAACCGAGTGAAAAACGGCGAAATAATCAAACATGATAGGCTGCTCAATCATTATTTTTTGCAGTAAATCTTCGGTCATTACAAGGATCATGTAACTGCCGGTATGCTTTATGATGTTCATTGCCTTAAGAAGAACACCAAGTGCCGGATTTGAAACCTTTTTTACCTGGCGAACATCCAGAATGTAATGTTCGTAATTAGGGTAATTGGATAGATCATCCTGTACCAGGTCGAGTATTTCCTGTGAATTATCCTTATCAAGATTGCTTTCTTTGAGGGCTCCTACCAGAATATTCTGGTCATCAATAAACGTATGTGAAAACCTTTCATTTCCAGTTGACATCGCGGCACCGCCATTTATCGAGGATTAATTATAGTTAAATAATTATGTTATATTACTGTAAATGGTGTGAATTGTGAATGTCAATAATTTTATGAAAAGCAGCTCCAACTTCATTCTGCATGATGCCTGGTAAAATCTACTTGCATTAATGGTTATTTAGAGATTATTATTTGTTAATATCTGCGTACGGAATAATGAATGGAGCTCAAACCTACTGTTACCAGACTGTTAAAAGCGGTTATTATCTGGATTCCCCTTACCCTGGCATTCCTGGTGGGAATCACGTTGTTTGCAGTATGGTTGTATGTAACCCCCTGGAGAATGGAACAGGTTATTACCACCCAGTTCGCCGCCAGAACGAACGGTACTATACAGTTACACGTAGAAAATGTTAACCCATACAGCGGATTTGAAATTCATGACATAGTAATCAAAAGCGGACCTGTTTTTGGTGAAGACATTCTTGCCAGAATTGATGTGGTACGGGTTAAGTACGATTTCTTTTCTCTTTTTCTCGGAGATATCCATCTTCACGAAATAGGAGTATACCGGCCAAGGGTGTATGTGCAATGGAAAGACGGCCATTGGAATATTGCCAAACTCATGAAATCACAGCCTGCAAAAGAAGAGCTTGCCATCGTAAAAGAGCCCCGTGATGAAATACGATTTCCCATTCACGTTGAGTTTTTAATGAACATGGTGATGGAGAACCTCGAGATCCATGTTCGGGGTCCGTCTTATCAAAGTACTTTAAAAAATTTTTCCGCATCGGCAAAAATCTGGATTCCCCCCTTTAAAAGAATACCCATGTCACTGGAAGCACTTTCACTTCTTGAACGCATGCAGGTAGATGTAAACCCGGCGAAAACACTTGATCTTTCATTTTATTCTGATGATGCCACGGTTGAACCACCGTTACTGTTCACATGGCGTTTGCAGTTTGACAAAACAAAGGGAGAGAAACAAAAATTTATAAGCCTGTTAAAAGCAGGCACCTGCGGTGCACCGGTTCGGTTCAAACGCTCACATCTTGCACCAATGAATTTTCTTATATCGTATGATATACAATATGATCCGGGTAAAGATTTTCTGAACCTTCGAAACTTTACTGTTTCAATGAAAAACAGGAACTGGCTGTCTCTTTCGGGGCACGTTAAGGGAGTTACCTCTCGTCAAAATGTTTCACTACATATGAGAGAAAGTGATATACGGCTTGATGATGTGTATCCCTATTACCGGGCTGTCACCGGTGACAGGAAAAGCATATTCAGGGGTTCCCTGTCCCTGTACCCCTTTTCTGTTAACGGAAAAATATCATCCCTTGATGTGAAAGGGGTTTTGAAAGGGCGCAATTTAGAATTCAGCCGGGAAGAGACGGGGATTCAGATTTCACGTATGAAGATGCCGTTTTCAGCCAGCAAAAGAGGGACTGATATAAAAATCAATACCAGCTTCTATCTTCCCCGTTTCATATATACAATGGAGCGAAGCCGTTCAGGAGAAAACGGGCTGCATGTGAACGCCGATATTTCACTTGTTGAGAATATGAAGACAATAATGATAAACGGACTTTCCATCCGTCATTATGACCCTTCTTCAGGGAACAGTTCACTCCGAACCGCAATGACAGGAAGGGTGGATGTATCCCCCAGGGTACAGGGATCACTACATGTGCAATCACTTACATTCGACAGGAATTCACTGGAGCCCACCCTTACTGGCAACTTGAAAAAAACATTACGGCCGGTAAAACTCAGGCAGAAGATTCATATATCCTCCCGTATAGGGTTTTACACTGGTAATGTGGAGAACCGGCTCAATGTTAGCATGAGATCATCAATTCCTGATTATGATGTGACAGACCTTTCCCTTGAAGGGAAGGTTGTACAGAACATAAGAGAAAAGAGAATATACCTGGAAAAAGTGCTGCTCTCCAGCAAGTTACGAAACCTTACATTGTCATGTAAGGGGATGCTGGAATTAAAGAGCGAACCTTTTTCAGATTCAGATATATTATTGAAAGTACGCCTGGATTCACCACAAATGAAACCTGTATACGATGACTGGAAAATGTCAGGCCTGGTGGTAATTGACACCAGGATAAAGGGTGATCTTGAAAATGGCATGGCTTCAGGTAAAATTTTGATTGAAGACGTGAATGTGCAGGACGATGAGAGCAGAACCAGTGTAGAATCAGTATACCTTGATTTTCCTTTTCAGTACTGGTTTACTCCACGCTATAGTGGGGAATCACTTCTTGTATTTAAAAAATCTGATATTATAAATAACCGGTTCTTCCAGGAAAAAGATAATTTCAGGATCAAGTCGATTAATAGCCGTCATCCTGTACGGGATATGCAGTTTGAATACTTAAAAGGTCTGTCGGGAAGAATTCATTTCCGTGATAATGTACTGGAGATCAATTCGTTGCGGGCATACGTGCTGAATGGTTCGTTATATGGCAAGAATTTATTATTCAATCTTGCTGACATGAAAACAAGAAATATGGAATACCGGTTGATAATGGATATTTCAAACATTGACATAGCCATGCTGGATGATCCAAACCCGAATAAAAAGAGGAAGGGAACAGAAGTTTCGATGAATGCAAATCTATCGGGAAGGGGATTGGATTTTTCACGGGAACTTGACATGAAAGGGTCAGTACACATATACAAGATCGGAGATAAGTTCGCGAGGCAGCTTTTAACCGGCCTTAACGAGGAACAAGGAAAATCAAAACTTGGCATAGGACAGGTAGCCGTGGATAATTCGTTGAGTGTTGAGAGCTTTGACTTTAACCTGGATAGCGGACTTATGTACACGACTGTTCATTTTCAGCGCAATCTTTTCGGATACACCATAAGCGTGAAGGACGAGGAAGTTAAATACGAGAGGATGCCTGTGCAGAAATTCCTGCGTAAAGTCAGGGAGGGGGAATAACATGTCACACCGGGTATATTATATTATTCTGATCTTGTGCGCGTCCCTTGTGATTCATTCAGGCTGTTCATCAGCTAAGAATTGCATGAAGGGGATGCCAAGCTGTATTGAGATTACTCCACCGGACATCAACCTTACGGGAGAACGAACGGTGATTGAAAGACAGGTGATCGGTGATTACAGGGAACTGGAAAAGGACGCGTGGATTGTGTCTTCTGCCCAGACCAGCGTTGCCCATGGACGGTCACAGCAAATGATGCAAACTGGTGATGAAGTTCTGTTCAGGGCATTGAAGATCAGGGAGTTCCACCGGGAAAAAATCCGCCGGTACAAGGATAATGAAGCAGTTGGCGAGGGAAAGGACGGGTTATTGTATTACAGGCAGAATTCATATTTTGAAAAAAGCCAGGAACAAAAAAAGCAGCTTCTGGTAGTACTGGATGAAGAAAACAAGGCCAGGAAAACAATATTTAAAAGAAGTGTATCAGCTGCGAAAAAAGAAGAGAATGATGCGCTGATCCAGGAATTCGCCAGCCGTTTCGCTGAGGAGCAAAGGGCAATGGCTCAAAAAGGTGACTGGGTACAGCTTGAAAACGGACGCTGGGTGAAGAAAAGATGAGACGACCTGCGAGTAAAATTTGGGGAATGTTCTGTATCATTGTACTGCTTGCAGTAGTTGTGGCATGTGGTTCAGAAAACCAGAAAGATGGGGTACCCTTCAGCTACGCACAGATATTGAAAAAGGAATTCAAGTATGACGTGGGAAAGGCTGTTCCGGTTACCATAGAACAGGCCCTTGAGATGCATGGATATTTTGATGACAGTGGCAGGTATTTCTTCTTCACCTCAAACAGGGAACGGGGGAATTATGATATATATGTTCGCGAACTCTCAGGCATACAATCGATACGGCTTACCACCCACCCTTCACGGGACACCTCTCCAGCCATGTCACCATCCGGAGACCGGCTGGCTTTCGTGTCATATCGTGATGACCCTGAGGGGGATATATTTCTCATTGAGGTAGATCTCCCTGAAATAGTGCAGGAAGAGTCATCGTCATTTTTTAATATAACCATGGACAGGAATCCTGAACGAAACCTTACAAAGATTGTTGATGGTGAATCCGGTGGGGTTCGGCTTGTGAAGGATGCATCCCCATGCTGGTCAAGGGATGGAAAGTATATCGCGTATTCCTCTGCAAGGGGGGGCACCCAGAACATTTGGATAATGCGTAGTGACGGAAGTGAAAAACGCCAGGTTACCCACGAGGGGGGGATGTATCCCCGGTTTTCCAGGGATGGGAAATATCTAATTTTTGTCAGCTATAGAAACGAAGAGAACTGGGGAGATATTTACAGGGTTCATACTGTTACAGGAGAAGAAAACCAGCTAACCGATACAAAAGCTATTGAGTTATACCCTTCCTTTATGAATACCACGAACGAAATCGTATTTACACGAATTGACAGGGACACAAATGAGGATGGATTGGTAAACCTTGATGATAATTCTGTACTATATTACAAGGATCTTGAAAACGGGCAGGAATATCCCCTGACACTATATTCGAACTCATCTTTTAATGCCCAATGGTCATCCTATAATGACGGGGTGCTTGTGTATTCAGTACAGAAAAATAATAACCTGAATATAAACCTGATCCCTGATACAGGGATCATCCCGAAAAGAGACAATGCCAGGAGCCAGTATGATCTTGCCGGTAAATACCTGAAAGAATACGATGACGATGAACGGTACATGGCAGCACTTTCAAGGGTATATGATTTCCACTATAACAGAAAAGACACCCGGTCTTTAATATACGTAACCAGTGCACTTCAGGATCTTGCTGTACGATACCATTTGGAAAATGAAAAGCAGCAGTGGGAGAGTGTACTATCAAAAATTAAAAAGATGTCCAGGGATTCAAAAGATTATCCCGGGATAATTCACCGGTACCTGACATTGAAATTCAGGGAGCAGAATACTGAAAAATATCTGCAGGGGGTGATTAAAGAACTGGCTGAACGTGAAGACAGGAAAATGATGCTCCCCTATGTGATGGAGGAACTTGGACAGAATTATTCAGAATCGGGGAAGAACAAAAAAGCAATTGAAGTATACAATACTATTATCACAGATCACAATTCATATAGCAGGCTGATGCATGTCTATTACGCGATGGCAATCATTCAGACACCCCGTATGTTGAACAGTGGACAGTTGCCTGACTCATTGATAAAGGTTATTGAATCGAGGTATGTATACCTGAAAAATGACGCCATTACATTTCTTGTCAACAGGTTGAAGGATCTTTCTGGAACGAAGGAAAAACTGCAGTTAACAAAAAAGCTGCTGGAAACCCACAGGTCAACACGTTCCCTCAAACCTGTGTTGCAGTATTACCTGGCAGAACTGTATCATGGAAAAGGTGAATTGTCGGCTGCAGAAAAATATTGTTCCGATGCTCTTTCGAATGTGAAAAAAAACGACCAGGTTTTTTACCGTTCGCATGTGCTTCTTGGTTCCATCTCGGAAATGAAAAAGGATTTTCGTAAAATGGAATACCATTATTCTGAAGCAGCCAATAATTATATTCTTCTCTGGCAACAATCCACTATTGGCAGTATAGTGAGGAAGTTGGTCGACTATTACGAAGAGTACGGTCAAAGAAGTGAACTGGCAGGAAACTATAAAGAAGCGGTAACGCTGTATAAAAAATATGTTTCACTATTAACCCGTCTTCATCTATTGAAAAATTTTGAAGATATTTACAATGAGTATGGTGCCCGTTCACATATACTCTATATTGATGCCTTCGTTGAATCCAGAAAAGATGTAAATGAAAGTCTTGATATCCTTATAGATGAATACATTGGTAACAGGCAGCAGGGATTGAATGTTGCCCGTATGGATTTCAAGAAAGCATACCTGTATGGCCTCGGATATATTTACACAAAAAAAGCGGTAGCCACTGGTATGAATAAAACCTATGTAACAGATATAGAAATAACAAGAAAAGACAATTTAATACAGCAGTTAGGCCTGTTAAAGAATGCCATGAACCAGGTTGAATGGGCCAATTTTATCGATGATACCTTTATCCCTTCGTTTTTATTAAAAGGCTGGATTTACCAGTATGTAGATATGCTAAGAAACAGGGAAGTGAATGATTTTGACAGCAGGTATACCCACCTGTTTGACGAGTATTTCCCCACATATTTATGGGAACAGAATATCTCCATATACGAGAAGGCCATTAAGACAAATGATGAAAGAAGCAAGCCGGAACAGGAGGGTAACCTTCATCTTAACCTGGCAAACGTGTATTTTCTATTAAACAACTATCCCCGATCTCTGCGTCATTTTAAAAAAGCAAGTGAATACAAAACCCTGTTTGAATCTCCCATTCAGGAAGCCATGTATCATTATCATTTCGGGTATTGCTACTGGCACGATGGAGACCTTGAAAGCGCGAGGCATGAGCTTCAAACATCATTATTGATATACAGAAACCTGGCAGCGGGTAATACGAGAAGATACAGCACTGAAATATACAATATTTATCGTTATTTTGCATTATTTGATATAACCGAAAAGAATTATGACCGGGCTGTTACATGGTTGCGGCGAATTATGAATTTCGCGAAGAAAAATAATATTTCAATAGATGACGCGCGGTATCTCCAAAATATAGCCTTTTGCCGTAAACAGCAGGGCAAGACTTCCGAGGCGCTTTCCTATCTTTCCAGTGCGGAAAAATTATTGAAGGACTATCCTTCTGACTCCAGGAATTATCGTTTACTGTGGCGCTTTTTTGGTGTTGTGCCACTGAAGTTCTATGATCTCGGGCCTGATGTTGCAGTGATTGGTGAAAGTAAGATTTTTACAGAACTTGATACCTACACAAAGAAATTACTCAACATATCGATGCAGGAGGAAATCCATTTTAATTCGGGGAAATATGCCATCACCATTCGTCATTTACAGAAGAAGCTGAAAATCCTGGAAAAAGAAGACAATTCGGTGACACGAGAGTCCGCAATAAAGGTCACCAATAATATAGGCTATTGTTATTTCTTTATGGAAAATTACGGTGAGGCCGAGAAGTATTTTCGGGATGCATGGGATATGGCGGACAGGAACAAAATGACAGGAATAGGGGGTAGATACGAGATCATAATGAATCTCGCCTACATGTATTCCTACATACTGGAAAACAAACCGGGGTACATGGAAAAACCGGATATGAAGTTGAATACCCTTGTCGCGGAAATTCAGAAGTACAAAGAAGAATATCGTGAAATGCGATACAAGGTATTATTAAAAGAACTGGAAAGAAAAGCCTCCGCGAGAAACAGGGAAATAACTGAAGAAGAAAAAGAGAATTTGGAAGAAGAGGTGGCACAGGCGACGGGACAACAATATTACAGGATAGATATACTTCTTGGTATGCTGAAATATTACAGGGCCGAGTTGTTTCTTAACAGGGAGATAGAGAAAAAAGAGGGAGCACTGGAAGCCGCGTACACGGTATATAAATCCAACCAGTTATTATATAACCAGTACCTTGAATCAATGGAAGATATATCAAGGGCCCTTGACAGTATGCCACGCACAGCTTCTATTCGGCTGGAAATCAAGCTTTTACTAAACAGGGCACAATGTTACAGGAGACTGGGATTTTATCAAAAGGCATACGAGGATTATTTTTCAGCTGAGAAAAAGGCAGAGACATACCAGTACAATGATCTGCGATGGCAGGTGTATGGGCATACTGCTGAATTCCTGTCACTTCATGGCCCGGAGGTTGCACCTGAGAATTTCAGAAAGAAAGCAGAAGAATACTATAGGCAAAGTCTTGCTGTTGTTGAAGATATGCCGTTACGATATGCAGGCAAACGGGCGAAAGTACTTGGAATTTATAATGGGTATATCGATCATTTGCTTGCAGGGAAAAAGTGGCAAACCGCCTTCAATGTTGCTGAAAGAAAAACTTCATTTAACAAGATCATACTTATTGGCAGCGAATCTCCTGATTTGTATGGTGTTGACCATGACAGGATGTATCGTCAATACAGTTACCTGCTGCAGGAAATAGTGCAGCGGGAAAAAGAACTTTCATCTAAACTGGAAAAGGGTGCCACGCAAGACTCGCCTGGTATCAATCAGGTTAAGGGCTCTATCGTGAAGACGAAAGCCGAGGTGCGGAATCTGTATGGACGTATGAAATCCTCCGATCCATTGCTGCTTTCATATGTAAGAATTGAAAATGGAAATACCAGTCAGAGTCTACGGAATGACAAAGCTGTTTTAAAATTATATACACATGACGGCAAAGAAGGGTGCTGGAAGATAAGGAATGGTAATGTTGAATTCGAGTATTATTCATCATCACGGGAAGAGTACCTTGAGAAACAGTTAAAAGCTTATTCTGATCCCGTAATAATCGCGAGTGAAGACCTGTTTATGGATGGGAATAGCGATGAACTGAAGGGTGTATTACGAAACTTTAACATTATACCTTCACTTGGCAGGATGCCCCTGTATCAGAAGACTTCGGGATACCCGGTAACCTTCATTACTGCTGATAAGGAATCGCTTACGCAGGCCGTACGTGCGCAGGCAGCACTACCTTCCCCTGATTCTGATAAGGCAGAGCTGGAACGATACAACCTGATAATCGATTCTGATACTTCAGGCTTTAATATCACGCCGGGATATCTTTTTGCACATCGCTATTTGTATCCCATTATTATAAAAAATACTGATGCAATCGATTATGAACAACTTCTATTGATGATGGAATCGTCATTATACGCGCAGGTACAGAAAATATATATTACCCTGAATGCAGATGATGATGACCTTGTTCATCTGGCCCGTGATATTTCTGATTCAAGAAAAAAGGTTTCCGGGGATAGCAATGGGTTCACGGGAAAGATGCTTGTCTCTGGCTTTGACACGGTGGATACTGAAAGATCCAGCCGTGACTGGAAGGAACAGGCAGAAAGTGAATGGAGCACATATGAGGAATCGCTGAAGAAGAGTGAATATGATTCAGCAAGGAATCACCTGCACAGGTGGTACGGGTATGCAGCAGGACAGGATAATTCTCATGCCACATATCATTCTCAACTGGCAGAGGTATATCTTCATGAGGGTAAACCTGCAAAAGCAATTAATGAAATTAACAGTGCCCTTGAAAAATCAAAGGGTACAGAAATTGAGAACAGGATCTTATCGTTTAAAATTTATATTCTGTTGTATTCTGGTAACGTGCAACAGGCCCGTGAATTGATATCCCAATTGGAAAATGATACAGGGGCAGAAAAGAGCGTAGACGTTCTTGTATACAGGTATATACTCGGCATCATACAGAGTGGTGGCATCGATTCAGACCTGTCAATTTATGAAATAGGGTTAAAAAGTTATCTGAACCGTGACAGGTTTGCGATACTGGCTGCACAATACTTTTCATTATATGGAAATAATGAAAAGGCTGCTGCGGTAATGAAAAAATGGAAGCCATCCTATATCGCACCCGCAAGGGAATATATACGGTCGTATTTCTTTGGAAAAAAAATCAATGGGAAGAACAACAGGGAAACGGTACGAAAACTGCTGTCTATAGCAAAAAGCGGGATTCCCATTGAACAGCTTGAAGAAAAGGCCCGCAACCTGCTGACTGGTGACAGTTCTCCGGAAATGACAGATCTTCTTGTTTTAGAGTTGATGCATCAGGTGTATGAAGACAGGGGTCTGCCGTCCAGGAGTGACGTTATACTTTCTTCACTCAACCTGGAATCAATAGTATCTCGGGCAGAATGGGTTGATAGGGTATTCTATTTACGAAAAATGGCAGAAACCATGAACCGTCTTGGAGAATTCAAGAAGGCATTGCATTATGTGGGTTTGTGGGAAAAAGCTATAAAAGATGGAGCACCCCGATCGCTGGTATACTACCCTCATTTCCAAAAAGCAGATATTCTTTCAAAAAAGGAACAATTCAAAGAATCATATACAACATGTAAAAAATTGCTGGCAGATATGTCACCAGTATTTCCCATCTATCCACAGGTGCAGTTGCTGCAACTGGAAAATGAGATACATGGTAATCGTATTCAAGAGGCGAAAAAACGATGGGAGAACATATCACCATATATCACTTCCAAACTTGAATATATCTACAAGTTGTTAAAAGTGCGTATTGAATTTATGGAAATAGTTGAGAAAGGTAGCACATCAGACAGTGAGCTTGAAAATATTGAAAATACGGTCAGGGAAGCCCTTTCATCCATTGATGTCAACCGTGACCTGGTTTCATATCCCCTCAGGATGGATATAGTTAAAAGCAGTCTCAATGTTATGATGTCTTTCAGGATGAGCAGGGGCAACCATGTTGACGCGTTGTATTACGCGGAAGTTATTAAGCAACTGGAATTGCGATCCACGTTGTCACTGGATATACACGGAGTTAATCCGGGTGAAGATAACATAAACCGATTTAAAAATATATCAAGGGAAACTGATGGGAAAGAGTTTATATCCTTAGTTCGAGAAAATCCTTCGTTATTATATTCATCAATTGTGCCTATGATCCCGGTACGGGAGTACCAGGATGATATACCTGATGATACTGTTGTGATGTACATGGTAAGAAATCATGAAGATATATTGTTCTGGGCAATAGGGAAACGTTCGTTGAATCCCGGGAGAATAAAAGGTGGCTTTAGCCGCATAAGATCCTGGCTGGGAGAATACAGGGATGCTGCTTCTTTACTGGAACCGATTACCGGTTATTCAGCGGGGCTTCAGACAATATTGTCACCCCTTTCAAGGTACTTTAAAAATAAAAAAAGGGTATTGTTCGTGGTTGATAATGATCTTGTTTCTGTGCCCTTTGAAATAACGGGTGAAAGGAACATGCTTGCAGAAACCCATTCTGTATATTACAGCAGTTCAATCCTTTCAAGCTTTATACCATCTGAAAATAATTTCAATCGTATTGTGCTCGCGGGAGATCCTGAGAACAGTATAGCCACCAGTCTGCAAAATGTTGCCATTAAAGAATCCGGTATGGGGTATACGAGTGGTGAAGTTACACCGGGTAAGGCTGCCCATATCTACTCCCCATTGCGATATAACCCGGTGCACAGGGGGTGTATCATAGATGACCGGAAATTATCAGGATATTTCAGTGGAAATCCATACCTGTATTTCACGTCACTGAAAACTCCCGGATCAAATCTTGATACTGTACTGGTTAATGCCGCAGTCATAAATGGTTGCGGAAATATTATCATAGATGATTTGGCCGTTCAAGATGTGAACGTGGCAGTATTTACAAATACGTTATACCGTTCAATTCACAGGGGATTATCGGTAGACAGGGCATTTTCGCTTGCTAAAACAGCTGTTATCGAAGATAAAAGGTACAAACATCCTTCTTTCTGGGAAGGTCTTCGGTTGTATGTAAGGCCGTCGGATATTGATATAAAGAAGAGTAAATAAATGTTATGGCCGGGGATGTAAGAAAAGGAAATATAATTGTCATCGATGATGATGACATGGTAAATGAAGTACTCAGCTTTATACTGAAAGAGGAGTACGACGTCCTCACTTTTTTTAATGCCGAGGATGCGTTGAATAATGGACAGATTTCAATGGCGGATGCCATTATAACAGATGTTAATCTTCCAGGCATGAACGGTATTGATTTTCTTCGGCAGGTGTACCAGGTCGATTCAAACATTCCGGTGATTGTTATAACCGCGTATAATGATATTGATATAGCAATATCAGCACTGAAAAACGGCGCGTTTGACTTTATTTTAAAACCATTTAAAAATGACCAGATTCTGCTTTCAGTTCAAAAAGCTATTGAGCGTCACGATCTTCTGCGGGAAAATATTAAGCTGATGAACGAATTGAAATCGAAGAATAGAGAACTGGAACTTCTCAACAGGAAAATACAGCAAAGAAATGTAGAAATTGAAAACGAACTGGATATTGCAGGGAACCTGCAGCAATGCCTGTTCCCCGTGGAATTTCCTGATATGGATGATTTTACCTTTGAATTACGGTATCAACCGGTTGAGAAAATAAGTGGTGATTTTTTTGATTTTCTTTTTTTTGATAAAAATCATTTCGCGCTGATCTTTGCAGACGTATCCGGGCATGGTGTCCCTGCCGCGTTGTATTCTGCCATGGTGAAAACCGGAATATCAACCATCGGTCGTCCGGAAATATCACCGGCTGAGTTCATGATGCAGTTGAATCTTTTTCTCATCGGCTCACAGAAGACCATGAGCTATAATTACGCCACAGTTTTTTATGCACTTTTTGACCTGGAAAAAGGTACTATACAGTATTGTAATGCAGGACTTCCGTCACCAGCCCATATACGTGAAAAACAGGAGATGCAGTTACTGGAAACAACCGGTCCCTTTGTGGGTATTTTCGAAACATCCGAGTATTTCCAGAAAGAAGTACAGATACAGAGGGGTGATTCAATTCTGTTTTTTACAGACGGTGCATTTGAGTGCCCGGACAGGCGGGACAGGGTAATGGGGCAGCAGCAGTTCACTGATAAAATCAGGGAATACAGCCATTTGAATATACACGATCTTGTGTCTACAATGTATGATGTAATTCAGCAGTATTGTGGTCCGGACAGGTTCGTTGATGATGTGACAATACTGGGAGTTCACTATAACTCATTTGACACCTGATGTATTATATGGGTGCATCGGCATTTTACTGGAGGTTTTATGAAAGTTTCGAATACAGTGTTACATATTCTTCTTACCTGCTTCCTGGGGATAGTCTGCATTCTCGCGACTTCTCAGCTCAGTTATGCAATGCAGGTAGGGTTTCTCGTGGGTGATGTGTATGTAACCAGGGATGGGGCAACCAATGCAGCATCCATGGGATTGCAACTTCAAAAAAATGATATTGTAAAAACAGCAAAAGGCGGCATGGCAGAACTGAATTTCAAAGACGGCAGCGTGTTAACTGTCCAGGAAAGCAGCAAGATAAGAATAGTAACGGTGCATGGCGGAGAACAGGATTCCTTTTCAGTTTTGACAGGCATAGTAAAGGCCAGGTTCTCCAAACTGAAAAAAGGGTCACACAGGAAAATATATACTCCCACAACGGTATGCGGTATCAGGGGTACGGAATTAGAGATTGCCGTGAGTGATAGTGTAGATTCGAAGGTACATATGAAGGAAGGGACCGTAGATCTGCAAAATCAATATGGTACATCGAGGGTTAAGGGTAATGACCAGGCTAAGATTCCAGTGGCCGGTAAGCCTGAAATGACGGAAGATGATAGTACTATTGACAAATGGAAAGAGAATAGAGATAAAGATTTTTCCGAGAATCCATCAGCAAGTGCTGAACGATTGACAAGGCATCTTGATGTAATGAAAGAGCGTGCGGACAACAATTCAGAATCCATATCTGAGATGAAGAATACACTACCTGATGAAGGCGGCAGCGAAAAAGAAAAAGACCTTAAAAAAATCAGCCAGGTAATTTCCACGGAGTCTATTGTGGAAGACGACATGTTCATGAACCAGGCGGCTTCAGGTGCCATTGAACACATTCTGGATAATTTTGACAGGGACAAGAAAGATATTTATGATAATTTTATGAAAATAAAAAATGAATCAAATAAGGTACTGGAACAGCAGCAAAAAAATTACCAGGCAATACAGGCTGTTAAGGAAGCATATAAAAAAGCATATGGTGAGATCATGGATTCACACCAGGAATACATGGATTCCATAAAAAATAAAATTGATAAAGACAGTGTGAAACCACGTCTTGAATGAGGACACATGCCATTTGTAAACATAAAACTTGCGGGTAATATCTCCAAAGAGCAGAAACAGGATCTGGCCAGGAGGGTAACAGAGGCCTTACAGGATGTGGCCGGGAAAAGTCCCGCCTCTACGTATATTGTATTTGAAGAGGTGGAGAGGGAAGACTGGGCAGTGGGTGGAACCCTGCTTTCAGATATGTAGCGGTGTCGGCTACAAGTAGGGGTGTTAGTTCTCTTCGTGCGTTTGCCAGAGAAAATTTCTACCCGCGTGCACACCCTGCTCAAATCCTTCCATTATCCGCCTGGGGTCTTTACTGAGTCGATCGACGTTGAAGTCATCAGGGGGGGTGATTATATCAATTCCAGTATGAACATGTTCGAGTTCGTCAATGATCCTGTTATACATCATGAACCGGTTTTCCAGCGCCTGTACAAGAAAGCGGTATTTTTCCTCGCGGTAATATGATTCATAGATAGTGCGTATCCAGAAAGATTCCTCTTTTTTCCTGTACCCTTTTTTTCGTGTCAAGACTACAAGTATCTCGTCTTCTTTGTATCCCATTTCAAGGGCTTTTTTATACGGGACAGGGTCCAGCAGGCCGCCGTCAAGAAATTCGTAATCGCCATAATGTACGAATCCCCGGTACAGTACAGGAATAGCGGCGGTGGCTTTTAATGACACAAGAATGTCATCCTTTTTTGAATTCAGGTATATGGTTTCAGGTGGATTGTGTTCACTGCAATGGGTTGCAGTAATAATTACCGGTATGGTTCGCTTCAGGTACTTTATGTTAAGGGGGTCCTGGCCCTGGATAATGGTTTCAACCATCCAGTCAAGGTTGAGAATATGCTGTTCAGCTCTCAGGATATTTGAGAGCTGTATAAAGTTGCCACTGAGAAGCTCAGAAAAAAACGCGTCCCTGGCAATATAAATCTGCCGTGCTGCATAGGCGGTTCCCGTCAGTGCCCCCGCCGATGAGCCAAATATTTTTTTGAAAGGAAAATACCCCCTGTCGGCAAATGCTTGCAGCACTCCTGTTAAAAAAATACCCCTCATGCCGCCACCCTCGAGAACGAGTACCTTCTTTTTAGGGAAACCAGAGGTGATTTTACCCTGAAGGGTATTGCTGATAGATTGAATAATTGACATGTGTAAAATCCCGGAATTCGATTATAATAAAGTCAGCCGCCTGCTTTGTGTAATTATATTACAGAATATTATATAATCAAAATCAATAATTCAAAAATTTTTCATGATTTAAATATTTTATGACAATGAACCATACGCCTTTACCACCTTCGCGACTATGCGTTGATCCTTTTACACTGTTCACCGTTAATGATAACAAAAAAGGATAACAGGCTTATTGTTGATACGTATATACAGAACAGGTACCCCGGTGGCAGGTAAAGAGCGGTTACTTAAAACTTGATTGCCATAATGGTGAAATCATCCATCACGTCCTTGTCGACGCGGTGTGAGTGGAGAAATCGCTCCATGCTTGTGATAAAACCTGA
>JAGYNX010000139.1 GCA_018399855.1 Spirochaetota bacterium | reverse complement strand
GTACATAGTGTGTGGAATCAGTGATCCCAGTTCAGAATTACACCGTGGTCTGTCCACCGGTAATACAGATGGGCACGAGGTTGACCTTGCCCTGAGCCCACTTGACGGACCTTCCACATGCGCGGAGGGAGGACATAATGCGATCTCGGCCATTACCATAGGCGAGAGGGGCTCGCTGTTCAAAGCACCCCAGATATACATGGAAAAGATCGCCGTAGGACACCTTGCCCGTGGCGTTATCGATATTACCGCCCCGCCAGAGGTGAACATCAAGAGGGTTGCCCGGGCCAAGGACAAGTATATTGAAGACTTAACCGTGTGCATACTTGACCGTGAACGTCACCGTGAACTTGTGCAAAAAATACGTACGGTGGGTGCCCGGATCAAGCTGATAAAGGACGGTGATATATCCGGCGCCATTGCCGCGGGCCTGGAGGATAAGTCAATCGACATCCTGATGGGTGTTGGGGGAGCCATGGAGGGTATTCTCTCCGCAGCGGCATTAAAATGCCTTGATGGGGATTTTCAGGCGCGATTTGTTTACCGCAACGATGAAGACAGGGAACTGGTAAGAATGACCGGTGAAAAGGATCTTGACAGAATCTATACAATTAACGACCTTGCCAGGGGTCAGAACCACATGTTCTCGGCAACCGGTATCTCTGATGGTGAACTGCTGCCCGGGGTACAGTTTTTCTCAGGTGGTGCCCGCACCCATTCATTTGTCATGCGGGCAAAAACCCACACCCTCAGGTATATTACCGCAATTCACCATTTTGACTATAAGCCCATGTATTGATGGACAAAGGAGCCTGAGATGGAAGCACTTGGAGAAATTATACTGCAGTACCAGACATGGTCCATACTACTGGGCGTGATTGCTGTTCTTGTGGCCGCGCTGGTAATGGGAAGATACAAAATACTTGCCATTCTGCTGGTCATCTTTTCAGCATTTATATTCTACGTGACCATTCACGGGAAACACGTATTTAAGAATGATATGAATACTATAAAAGAACACACGCAGGAAAAAACAATTGATAATATACAGTAAAAATTGTATAGTTGATATCTATTATATTACGCATGGGAGTCAAAGGTGAAACTGTCACTTGTTAAAAATCAGCAAATAAGCTCACTGGTGTCCGACCTGGGAAAATCACTGTCCCCTTCTGGCATACGAGAGTTTTTTGATATTGTCTATTCTACCCCCGACTGCATTTCCCTCGGTGTGGGCGAACCTGATTTCGTTACCCCCTGGAGAATATCTGACGCGGGCATACTGTCTATCAAGGATGGGTATACCCATTATACACCCAACAAGGGAATAATCGAATTGCGGCAACTGGTTTCCGATTACGTGATGAAACGCACAGGGGTGGAGTACAGCGCCGAAGAAGAAATATTAATCACCCTTGGTGTCAGCCAGGGACTTGACGTGGCTCTTCGAAGCATTGTAAATCCGGGTGACGAAGTCATATTTTTTGAGCCCTGCTATGTATCATACCCTGCCACAATACAGCTGGCACAGGGGGTTCCCATAGCAATTCCCATGTATTTTAAGGATAATTTCAGCATCGACCTGGAAGCACTTGAAAAGGCTATAACCGGGAAAACCAAGGCAATTCTGTTAAACTATCCCGGAAATCCTACCGGTGCCTCTATTGACAAGAACACACTGAAAGCCATAGCCACACTTGCCGTAAGACACAACCTCATTGTGCTGTCTGACGAGATCTATGAATCACTGACATATGATGCCGATCATTTTTCGATTATATCTCTCCCCGGTATGAAAGAACGCACCATCTACCTGAATGGTTTTTCCAAATCCCATGCCATGACCGGCTGGCGCCTGGGATACACCGCCGCTCCCAGGGAACTGCTTGATATCATGGTAAAAATTCATCAGTATACCGCCCTGTGCGCCCCCTCTATCGCCCAGTATGCCGCCACTGAAGCTATTGCCAGCGCGGAAAAAGATGTTTCCAAAATGAAGTCGCATTACTTAAAAAGACGTAATTTCATAGTGAATCGTTTTCGCGACATAGGGCTGCCCTGCCACATGCCCGAGGGTGCTTTTTACGTTTTCCCTGACATCTCTTCAACAGGGTTACACGCAAGAGATTTCGCCCTTGAACTTCTTAAGTCAGAAAAAGTGGCAGTTGTTCCCGGTGATGCCTTCGGTTCACATTGCGGCAATCACATACGATGTTCATTTGCCACCTCAATAGATAACCTTAAGGAGGCAATGAAACGGATCGAACGTTTTGTCGCTTCAAGGGGATAAAATATCATGTCGTTTCTTATAGACGGGTTCAACCTTATATACAAGTTTCCCGAATATGAAGCTCTCATGTACGAAAATGACCTGGTAGGGGCCAGGGAGGGGCTTCTGTCTCTTCTGAAAAAATACGAAAAAATAACAGGGAAACATATACGAATAGTTTTTGATGGGAAAAAAGAGAGATCCATTGAAATTAAAAACGAAAAATGCGGCACTATTGATGTGTACTATTCCCTTGAATATTCAGCCGACCATCTTATCAAGCAGTTCATTAAAAAAGACATCAATCCACGGTCTAAAACCGTTATCACTTCCGACAAGGATATCATAGTGTACGTCACCCGGCACCGGGCCAGGGTAAAGACCAGCGAGGAATTCGCGAACGAAGTGCAAAAGACCATCAGGGAATGGGAAGAGGCCCTGGTTCCAGAGAAAGAAGTTGACCCGTCACTGTCCAGCGAAGAGATCGCCTACTGGGAAAAGCTCTTTACACACAGAAAAAAAAGCTGATTTTTTATAACTCCGCCGCCAGCACTGCAGCACCAATGGCACCATTCTCCTGCGCGTTTACCGATACCTCGATAGTAAGGCCAAGCTTTTCCTCGAGGGCTTTCACCACACCACTGTTCTTGGCAACTCCCCCTGTCATCATAACCGGTTCCCTTACACCTGTACGATGAGCCATTGCCCCAACCCGGGCGGCTATTGATTCATGTATACCCGCGATAATATTCGGCCGTTTTTCACCTTTAGATATAAGGGATATAACCTCAGATTCTGCGAACACGGTGCAGAGGCTGCTTATTTTTGACGGTTTTTCCGCTGTCAGTGAAATATTCCCAAACTCTCCCAGGTCTACCTCCAGTGCCCGTGCCATCACCTCGAGAAATCGTCCTGTTCCCGCCGCGCATTTATCATTCATGGCAAAATCTTTTACCTTCCCGTCTCCATCGATAACAATGGTTTTACTGTCCTGCCCCCCAATATCAATTATCGACCTGATATGAGGATTCAGGTAATGTGCACCCTTCGCGTGACAGGTAATCTCTGTGACAGCCTTATCAGCCAGTGTAACACTGTTTCGCCCGTATCCTGTTGAAATGATTTTTTCAATTTCTTCCGGTGAAATTCCCAGTTTTGCAAGCAGTTCATCCACCGCCCTTTTCCCGGCATTCTCGGGATTATAGCCGGTAAAAACCACTTTTGTTCCAAGAAGCCTTCCATCTTCCAGGATTGCCGCCTTCGTTGTTATAGACCCTATATCCAATCCAAGTGTTCTCATTATAAATTCCTGCCTGTAACCTGTATATAAATATAATATTACTTATTCGTCTTCATCTTCCATTATCTGCATCTTGTATTCAAGTGGCAAATACTTAATAATGTTTCGTGGTTCGAACTCTTTTTTCTTTATTATCCCGATAACAATGATGCCGGTTATATCCCCTTCAGTCTTTCGGAATTCCCTGAATTTTACAGGAACCCGCATTGACATGGAATCAAACCGCCATCGCGTGTACAGGGCCTGTCCGATAGCACCCTCCAGTTTGCGCACCATAAGGTTCACGATTCTCTCTTTCACTCTGTCCTTGACCCGGACAGCTTCAGCTGAAACATCCTGGTTGCCCTGCACCGATCCTTTTTCCCTGAATATATAATAGGAATCAAGCTCATCGCTGTTCACATCGAGACAGTCAGCAAGCTGCGATCTGTCTGTAAAATGATGCGTACCATGCATGGTGCAGGTATAGCCGGATTTTTTAACCTGTGTTTGTGAACAGTGAACGCACATAAGAAATGAGGCCGCCACCAACATCCACACGCCGGCTTTCTTTACCCGAAATTGAGTCATCAGCGTTCCTTCTCAAGGCTTTCGTCGAAAAAACCCATCATTTGATTAAGACTGGACCTGCAGAATTCCCAGTCATGCACCTTGTACTTTTTCTCCACGTACTGCAGTTTTATATCTCCCTTCCCCCTGTCCAGCTGTTTAAAGCGAATGGCCATCAACCGTGACTGGCCGATGGGGGACGAGTTATCCTTGTTACCATGGGCAATAAATACGTGATAATCGGTCATGCTTTTTACCATGGTAATCAGGTTATCCTTCTCTTTCCACCTGTTCTTGAAATCCTGGTATTTACCATACACTGCCGTAAAGCTTCTGTTTCTTATTACGGATTGTTTATCATAATATCCCGCAAGTCCTCCTGCCGAAATAAATAACCCGGGATACATGGCGGCAGTCATAAAGGCACCCCGTGCTCCCATGCCGAATCCGCATATACCTGTTTTTCCCCGGTTTCCGGCAATGGCGAAGGTTCTCTTCAGGTATGGCACCAACTCTTCTCCCAGCCATGACGGGGCGGATATCTCCCCCCACCTGACTTTGGTTTCTGGATAATATTCAGTAGCGTACACACATCGCCGGATGTCCGGACTCACGATCACCATCCCATAGCGGTCAGCGTATGATTCTATGGCCGTATTCACCCTCCAGTCTGACATGGTCCCGTCATATTCAGGCAGCGCGATCAACACCCTGCTGTTTTCTCCCGCCTTATAGTCTTTTGGAAAGTATACCTGTATTTTTACCTTTTTCTGGCAGCCCTCCCGGGTACAGGGGACTTCCAGGTTATACACCCATTTCCCCGGTACAATCGTACCCTTATAAGAGAACATCCTTCCACCCGCGCATCCTGCCAGTACAAGATACACAGAAATCATTATAATTATTGTTTTCTTCATTATGATACCATCCGGGAAATACTAGTTCTAAAATCCATACGCGGCAAAATTCTACAGGCCGCGTTGATTATTTCAAGAACTAAAATTTAAACCCGGACAAAACAGGGGCTGCCTGATGTTATTCCGGGATATACCCCTCTTCTTTCAGGCTGAGATAAGATGTATTGCTTACTATGAGGTGATCAATGAGTGGTATACCCACCAGCTTACCGGCTTCATGCAGCCGCCTGGTGGTATGGATATCATGGGGCGAGGGGGTAAGAATTCCCGAAGGATGGTTGTGGGCCACGATAACCGATGAACCCGACTCCCGAATGGCTTCCCTGAATATCTCCCTGGGATGCACAATGGTTTCAGACACTGTACCAACCGACACCCTTGATTTTCGCAGCACATGATTCTTGTTATTCAGCACCAGCACCCAGAATTCTTCTTTCCGCGAACATGCCATTTCACCGTGCAGAAGCCGCCATACCTTCTGTGGACAGTCAACCGGCGGCACCACCTCCCTTGGCAGCAGAAGCCGTCTCCCCAGCTCAATGGATGCCTGAAGCCGAATGGCCTTCTTTATCCCAAGACCGCTTACTGATGCCATCTCACGTATGCCCGCCTGGTACATGTCATCCACGCATACAAACTGTTTCATCACGTCCATGGAGACTTCAAGCACGTTCCTGCTGCGCGACCCCGTCCCGATGATTATGGCCACCAGTTCATAGTCTGCCAGCACCCGTATGTCCTCCCCCTTCTCACATCGCTGCAGGGGCATATCCTGTATTCCATTCTTCAGTAATTCAGCCATCAGTAACTCACCTTCCCCGTGA
>JAGYNX010000138.1 GCA_018399855.1 Spirochaetota bacterium | reverse complement strand
AATCTTATCGATACCATTCATGGCAACCTGAACTGATATAATGTTGCATATCGCATTACAAAAAAGACTACATGGATCATTCATCCTGAAAAAAATGGTTGGGATATGTATCCTTATGCTTTGTTTATGTATTCTGTCAAAAAATGTTGATGCCGAAGAACCGGTTCAGTTTGAAAATTCTCCACAGGAAAAGCTGCATAATTCAGTTGAACACTACGCGTTAAATTATTCACAATCAGGTGCTACCACTGTTAAACTTAATCTTGAAAATGCCCTGGGTGTGGCAATAAGCAGAAATTTTGAACTTGACGCCATTAAGGCAACGGGAAAGGTGCAGCACCTGGCAATAACTGAACGTTGGCGGGATTTCTTCCCTACCCTGTCCCTTTCTTACATGCAGACCGAAGAATCCCGTTTACGGGAACCTGATGTCCGTCAACACAGGATGTCAGTTGATTCACAAATTACTGTATATGACGGTGGACAGCGGTCCCTTGCATATGACGTAGCAAAGCTGCAAGCGTTACTTGCACGGAATGATTATCGCATCGCGCTTAATGAAATTATAGCCAAGACCAGAAATGCCTATTTTCAGGTTCTGCAGCTTCGTGATTCAATTGAGATTAACAGGAAAACCCTTGAACGCGGGAAAATGCAGCTAATGTTCATTAACAAGGAACTTCAACTTGGGGAAGCCACGAAGTTTGACAAACTGGAAATCGAGGCAAAGGTCAAGGAAATGGAACTTAACTTTGAAAAATCCAAAAATGACTTCACCACCGGTTTAAACCAGTTCAAGAGAATGCTTCGTGTCGACTGGCGGCAACCCGTAGAGGTCATTGGCGATATAGAAAATGATTTTATAATACGCTCCCTTAACGAAGATAAATTTTCAATAGACAGCCTGGTTGCCATTGCCGTTAAGAACAGGAAGGAAGTTGAAAGTACAGATGTGGAATATATAATAAACCAGAAAAAATACACTATAAATAAGAGATATAACTTCCCGCGAATATCAGTTGGTCTCAATTACTCCCTTACTGACCAGGAATTTTTCCCCAGGGAGAAGAACTGGGGTGTAAACATCAAGGCAACCACTGCCCTGTGGGGTAATTCGGCTGATATTTCAACAGGATATAACGAAGGTGAGAATGGGAATGTCAGAACATTAACGAACAACGAGTCACTCCAGGTGTTGAATTCGATGGACTATAAGAGAAAAATACTTGAAAGCGGTATTCAGCTTAATATTTCGAAAGAACACAAAAATGATGTGCGGCAGCAAATCGCTCTTGAGGTTATCAACTCGTATACCACTTTGAAAAATGCCTGGAAGCTGATTGATATATCACGAACCCAGCTTGAACTATACGATAACCAGCTGGTAATTGAAAGAATGAAGGCAAACATGGGCGATTCGCGCCGTTATGACCTTATAAAGAAAGAAATCGAAAGAGGAGAAGCTGCTATTGCCTATCTCAATTCACTGGTTCGCTATCTCAGCTCTGCATCTGCTCTTGAAATTGCGCTTGGTAAAGATGTTGGTTTTCTCCGTTTAACTGCCATGAAAGGAGATTCAAAATGAAAGAAAGGTTAATTGCCATATTTAATACAGCCAGGGAAAAGATTCTTAATGTGAACCGGAAGCGGATGATTATATTCGTATTGTCTGGCATGCTGGTAATAATTGCAATATCTACTATTGTGCCCTACTTTTTCGCTGATTCTTCAATGCTTACCGGTGAAGCCACCGGAAGTACGCTGACCGATGCCACAGACATTGAATTATATACGGTTAAACAGGAAGAAATAACTGACCGGATAGAAGTGCTCGGGCAGATAACCTTTTATGAAAAAGTTAACATTTCTTCAAAGGTAAATGGAAGAATTGAAAAGGTCTACCTGCAGGAGGGAAAGAAGGTACGCAAAGGTCAACTGCTTGCACAGATAGAACGGCTACCCCTGAAATTGCAGCTGCAACAACAAGAGGCCAAACTTGATATTTCTAAACGATCATTCGACCTGTCCAGGGCAAAATATGAAAACGCCCTCAGGTCAGTAGAGATAAAGTTAAAAACCATCGAAAAGGCTGAGGCAGATCTGAAAGACAAAAAAGTGTCGTTTCAGAACATGGATCGCATGCTAAAAAACAAAAAGAAACTATACGATATCGGTGGAGTGAGTGAAAGCGACCTTGAATCATTGAAGGCTCAGCATACCACGCTGTATACCAAGTACCTGCTGTCAAAATCGGATCTGGATATACAAAGGGTGGGTTACCGTGACCAGGACATACAGGCAGAGGGCTACGATGTTCCCAAATCGGCTGAAAAGAGAATTGAACTGCTAAAAAAAATCAATACCAAAATCGAACGTGCTGAACTTGAAGCGGCAAGATCGAAAGTACACCAGGCCAGGAAATCAATTGAGTCAACACAAATGCTTCTGCGGGAAACAAGCATAAGATCACCCATACACGGTGTGGTTGCAGCAAAGAACATGGATGCAGGTGAAATGATTAAGGATGATTCGGTCATTGGCACCATATTAAACATATCCAAGGTGTTTGTGTCTTTTAATGTAAGTGAAAAGGACGTCAACAAGTTAAAAACAGGACTTCCGGTAGAATTTACTGTAGATGCCGTTGATGATACTACTTTTAAGGGTTCAATTAACAGGATCGTACCAGTACTTGATAACAAGACGAGAACTGTTGAAGTTAAAGTACTCGTCAATAACGCTAAAAGAGAACTTCTTCCCGGTATGTTCGCCAGGGCAAGGATCATGCTGGGATCATCAAATGATAAAATTTTAGTACCTTCTTCATCCCTGTTGAAAAAAGACGGCCTGCAGGGTGAATTATACGTGGTAAAGAAAGGACTTGCATTCAAACAGAAAGTCACCCTGGGGATAGAATACGATGATGGGATTGAGGTGAAAGAAGGCCTTCAACCTGAAGATATCATCATCTCTAAGGGTATACACATGGTGTATGCAGGCATGAAAGTGGATAAAAGTAAATCAAAACGGTAGCATATGCTGGAAACACTCATACGCAGAAAAGTAACAACTACCATGATATTCCTGGGCGTTTGTCTTGTGGGTATTCTTTCTCTGAACAGGCTGCCGGTGCAGCTACTTCCGGATATCGAATTTCCCAAGCTTACTGTTGTTACGGCGTATGAAAACGCGGCCCCATCTGAAATTGAACAACTCGTTACTAAATATATAGAGGAAGCTGTTGGATCAGTAAACGGTGTTGTTTCTATATACTCAGAGTCTATCGAAGGATTGAGCCTGGTCACCGCCCGTTTTAAATGGGGCACCGACATGGACCTTGCAATGGTTGAAACCAAGGAAAAGGTTGATATCATTAAGGGGCAGTTACCTGAAGATACACAGAAATCAATCGTGGTCAAATTCGATCCCCGGGCTGATCCCGTACTTATCTATTCCGTCACCAGCTCACCGGATACATTCAAAGATCTTCGAAGAAGAATTGAGAAGGAGCTGCTCCCATACCTTGAACGGATTGAAGGGGTTGCCGTTGTTGATGTAAGTGGCGGTTATAATAAGCAGATCAACGTGAATATTGATAGCGGAAAAATATTCGCCCATAACCTATCGTTACATGAAGTGATGAATGCCATTGATATGGCTAATTACAGTTTCCCGGCCGGTTACGTGGAAAAGGGTAACCAGGAATATCTTATTCGCACCCTTGGTGAATTTAAAAACGTGGAGCAGATAACGAACGTTGCTGTTGGTCGCAATGAACAGGGAACCCCGGTATATGTCAAAGATATAGGAATAGTGGAAAACAGTTACAGGGACAGGAAATGTCTCATTCGCCTGAATGGTAAGGAATCGATCGGCCTGCTGATTCGAAAAGAGCCCGGTAAGAATACCATTGAAACATGTAAACGTGTAGAGAATCGAGTTAAAGAACTGAATACCAAATTTTCAGGTTCATTTTTTCTTCAGAAAGTTTACGACCAGTCAACGTTTATACAGAATTCTGTTCATAGTGTTCTTCTATCAGCCATAATAGGTGGAGTTATCGCTATCATGGTATTGTTGTTTTTTCTTAAAGAACTGCGTGCCCCTTTGATAATTGCCACAACCATACCAGCATCAATCATGGGAACATTCGCACTTATGTATATGAGGGATATTTCACTTAATACCATGTCGCTTGGAGGGCTTGCCCTTGGAGTCGGCATGATGGTGGATGCGGCTATAGTTGTACTTGAAGCGATATCTGTTAGATTCTCTGACAAAGAAGATAAAAAGAAACCGGGCAATACCGACAGTATTCGTGATCAAACAGTTCTGTCCGGGGTGAATGATGTACGAAATGCCGTTATCGCTTCAACACTTACTTCCATCGTTGTATTTTTGCCAATAGTGTTTATATCCGGATTAAGCGGTGCAGTATTCGGTGAACTTGCGTTAACAATTTCCTTCGCCCTCCTCTGTTCGCTGATAGCGTCTCTAAGCCTTATCCCCATGCTTTCTACAATCCGTACAGGCCGGATAACTTTATTTGACAAGTTCCCCAACAAAGAAAAGATGAATACTGCTTTCTCATCTATTCGTGATATTTCTGACAAATTCATGAATAGTACGATTATTTTATACGAAAAATCTATCAAGTATTCGTTGCTGAATACCAAAAAAATACTCTTTTCAGGATTTGTAATATGTATTGCCGGTCTTGTAATGTTATTTTTCGTTGATACTGAATTGATGCCCTCTGTTGACCCGGGGGAATTTACACTTGAAGTAGAAATGCCAAAGGGTACTGCCCTTCATCAGAGTTCTAACCTTGCCGGTAAAATTGAAACACATCTCAGAAACAAGCAATATGTAAAAAATGTCTATTCGAAGATAGGTTCTGATCCAAATGACAATATCACAGAAAAGATTTCAGGTAAGGGAAGTCATAACATCGATATTCGAGTGATATTGACCTCGAAAAATCGGCCCCATATTGTTGATATTATAAATACGCTTCGGAATGAATTAAGATTCAGCGATACCGTGCAATTATCATTTGTGGTAAAACAAAATGTAATTGAATCATTGTTCAGTAATTCATCAAAGCCATTGAATATAGAAATATATGGCAATGATACAGACGAATTATCACGTATTGGTGAAAAACTCACGTACAGGTTGAATGAGATAAACGGATTATATAACATTCAGTCAATACTTGATAGCGGCAGACCTGAATACAAAGTAACCATAGACAGAAACAGCATGGCATCTATCGGACTGAACATAGCCGACGTTGCATCAACGGTACGAACGGCAGTTAACGGTGAAATCGCCACAACATTCAGGGAACCTGATAATGAAACTGATATACGGGTACGTCTGAATGAAGATGACAGAACTGAAAAGAGTTCACTGCTTCAGATACTGGTAAAAACCGGCAATGATTCAACGGTGCCGCTTGGTAAATTCGCCCGCATAGAAGAAGGTTCGAGCCCTGGCAAGATTATCCGCAGTGAACAAAGTCGTGTAAACCTGATAACTGCCGACATGTCTGGAAACAAAGATAAATTATATGAAAAGATCAACGAAGTCATCAATAATTTACCCATTAAGAAAGGATATGAAATTAGAATTGCCGGTGAAATGGATGAATTAAAAAAGTCATTGTCAGAAATGAAGTTTGCACTGGTTCTAGCTGTTATTTTAATTTACATGCTTCTTGCATCCCAGTTCCAGTCATTTAAAAATCCTTTAATAGTGATGCTAAGTATTCCTGTTATGCTCATTGGTGTATCATTAGCCTTACTTATAACTGGTAAATCCATTAATATAAATTCAGGAATCGGTATCATCATGCTTTCCGG
>JAGYNX010000137.1 GCA_018399855.1 Spirochaetota bacterium | reverse complement strand
GAATAAAATGGCAGAAACCGGACACAACAGAAAAAAACTAATGGGGGGATACCTGAGACGTCCGAAAATCCAGGACGTGTTGTTTTTGCTTGGTGTGTTCCTCTTTACTGCTGTCATGCTTTTGAGCCTGTATCCCAGGTATCAACAGGATGAAATAGGACGAAATTTTTTCCTGTATACGGTAATGCTGGTTCCCCTTATCGCTGCCATCTATTTCCTGGTCATATCATTCAGGTCTCAAATTCGGAAACAGGACGCCGAAATTACTACAAGTATTCGACTGAAAATCGCGGTTGCCCTGATAGTTGTGGCTATTCTACCATCCATACCCATCATTATTATTTCGAATAACATGATCAATACAACAATAAGCGAACTGATAACCGGCAAAACAGCAGTGGCCCTTGAAGAAGCCATTGAAATGTCCCAGGAATCATTACAGGATGACATTGAGGACATGCGGCGACAGCTGAAGCTTGTACGGTTTAACATTATAAATGGGGTGTATTCAACAGGATATTACAAGCGCCAGTATGCTGAATTTCTCGGCGAAAGCAACAGCCCCAATTACAGTATTCTTGTGGGCTATATTACATCGTCTTCATCTTTCAGAAATACTATTTCTTTCGACACTTCTACTGTTGACAAAAAGGAAGTTGAAGACGTTAAACAGCTGAAACAATTTCTCAATGTGGCTGATCTTCTGAATGATGTGCAGGTTGACCGGTTATCCATAAACGGGAAAACCATCATTGTGGCGCACACCCTGTATGGAAAAAATCTGCTGGTAATGTACCAGTACATATCACCTGAAAAAACACAAAGGTTGACACTGTTTGAAAAGACATATGGTAATTACCGTCAACAGGAATTTCTAAAACCCTATTTCCAGACAGGGGTTGGTATTGCACTGGTTACTATATCGCTGGTAATTATAATGCTGGCGGCAATTATAAGTTTTGTGCTGTCAAAAAGCATTTCCCGACCTGCGTTTGAGCTTGTGGATGCTGCAAAACAGGTTGCTTCCGGTGATTTCTCTGTAAAATTGTATAGAAGCGAGAAAGACGAGATGACCCTTCTGTTCAATTCGTTTAACCGCATGGTTGAACAGCTGGAACATGGACGCAGGGTTATGTACCAGACCCAGAAACTGCAGGCATGGCGTGATATAGCCAGAAAGCTTGTACATGAGATAAAGAACCCGTTAACCCCTATACGTCTTTCTGCTGAGAGGATATACCGGCGCTATACTGAAGGACATCAAGACATTGATACAATTGTGAAACAGGGCACCTCTACTATTGTTGAAGAGGTGAATGTATTGATGCGGCTCCTTTCCGAATTTTCCAGGTTTGCCCGTTTACCTGAAATTCAGCCTGAATACCAGCCATTGAACGAGATTGTTGAGAATTGTGTACATTTTTTTAAGGGACATGAAAATATTCGTTTCATTATTCACCTGGATGATTCACTGCCTGAACTATACGTGGACAGGGGGCTTATCCGACAGGCATTGACAAATCTTATACAAAATGCCATAGAGGCCAGTAATGACGAAGGTGATATTGAAGTGCAGACCATGTATATTGAATATCCAGGTAATAAAATGGCGAAGATCGTGATACGTGATTATGGTACAGGGATAGAAGAAGAAGATATCTCCAATATTTTTGAACCTACTTTCTCAAAAAAGGAAAATGGTACAGGACTGGGGTTGACAATAGTGGAAAAGATCATTATAGAACATGGTGGACGAATATACTGTCAGTCAGAATATGGCAAAGGCAGTACATTCACCATTGAGTTGCCTGTATAATAAAGGTGGTTATTTATGGCTAAGATACTTGTGGTTGATGATGAAACTCATATACTCTCTACGCTTGGAGCGATATTGCAGGATGAGGGGCATATCGTGTATACGGCTGAAACGGGAAACCAGGCGCTGCAGTTCATACGGAACAATGAATGCGAGGTTGTTTTTCTTGACGTATGGCTTCCTGATATTGATGGACTGGAGATTCTTGCTAATATCCGGCAGACAAAACCGGATACATCAGTTATCATGATTTCAGGTCACGGATCAATTGATATCGCGGTACGCTCAACAAAAATGGGAGCCTATGATTTCCTGGAAAAGCCCCCATCAATGGAAAGGGTACTTACCTCGCTGAACAATGCCCTTGAGAAGGTTCGGCTGAAACGAGAAAACATTCAATTAAGACAGAACATAATGATGGAAGATGACATGATCGGCGAGTCGTCTCCCATCCGGGAGGTGAAGACTGTTATTGAAACAGCAGCATCAACCAACGCCAGGGTATTTATCACAGGCGATAACGGAACGGGAAAAGAGCTGGTGGCGAAGGCTATCTACAGGAAATCGCAGCGTAATGATAAACCATTCATAAAGGTTAATTGCGCGGCAATACCCGACGAGCTGATTGAAAGTGAATTGTTCGGACACGAGAAGGGTTCTTTTACAGGAGCAGTTTCCAGGAGACTGGGGAAATTCGAGCTTGCCCACCAGGGAACACTTTTTCTTGACGAGATTTGTGACATGAGCCCAAGCGCGCAGGCAAAAGTGCTCAGGGTATTACAGGAACAGGAGTTCGAACGTGTGGGTGGTAATGATGTTATCAGCGTGGATGTACGTGTTATATCGGCTACTAATATTGATATAAAAGAAGCCATTGAATCGGGACAGTTCCGTGAAGACCTGTATTACCGGCTGAATGTAATCCCCATTCATGTACCTGCCCTGTCAGAGCGGGTAAAGGATATACCGCTGCTGGTAGATTATTTTCTCAAGAAAAGCACCAATGAGCATGGACTTGGCGATAAGGAGATATCTGAAGATGGTATGGATTTTCTTATGGAATATTCCTGGCCGGGTAATGTTCGGGAGTTGAAGAACGTAATAGAGCGGCTTTCAATAATGGTGCAGGGTGAAGTGATTACACTGGATGATATCAAAAAACATATTAGTTCTTACGATTACGAAGATACAATTTCCAGGGATTATTCTAATCTAAAAAAAGCACGGGAAGAATTTGAAAAGGACTATATTATAAATGCCCTGAAGAAGAATAATAAGAATATATCCGAAACCGCCCGGGCCCTGGGCATAGAAAGAACCAATCTTCACAGGAAGATAAACCAGTATCATGTGGATGTTGACAGGCTTTGAAAAACGAATTGTACAAAAATCTGGCATTGCATATCACTTCCCGGAAAAACAGGTTGCCCCTGTTGAAGGTACGCAATAACCATCAACGATCCATGTTGAATGAATGGATTTCGCTAAGTGTTTCCGGGGGAACAGGCGTTGACGAAGTAACTCCTCCGGTTGCGATGACTGCCAATCCAGTGAACCTTAGCGAATTGAACAAGATGATAATGAATTGTTCTCGCTGTGCAGGTGCTGAAGAGAAGAAGTGCGGTGTAGGAAGCGGCACCAACGGCATAATGATAATACTCAATGCCCCTGCCATGGTATCTTCATTTGAAAAGAAGCAGTTCAAGGGAGAATCTGTTGATTTGTTGAAAAAAATGCTGGCTGCTATCGATATTGAGTTCTCTAAGTGCTATATAACCAGTATAATAAAGTGTGAACCGTCCGAAACAATGCATCGTCCCAGTTCCATGTTCAGGGAATGCCAGCATATTTTAAAAAAGGAAATTGAACTGGTAAAGCCCCTGCTCGTCATGGTATTTGGAGAAATAGTACCCCTTCAAAAAATAATACATGAAAGTGAAGACATATCCTGGTATAACATTGAACATCCGATTACCCTTATAAAAAATCCTGACTTGAAGGGTAAGGCGTGGAAAACACTGAAACTTGTCAGTGCAGAAATGAACAGTGTATGAAAGAGAACCACGTTACTATTGAAGAATCGCTTTTTGCTGATGTATACGTGGGGTACCCGGTTAAGGGAAGTTTTACCTACCAGGTGCCGGCAGATTTTCACGTGCAGCCCGGTATGCGGGTAAAGGTGCATTTTAAAAACAGGATTACCAGGGGATTCGTTCATCATGTTCATGACCAGAAACCGGATTTTCCCGGTTTGAAGATGTTGCACAGCGTGATCGATTCTGAACCCATTTTCGACCACAGGCTGGTTCATCTCGCCCGTTATGTTGCCGATTCGTACGTGTGTGAAACGGGAGAGGCCATGTCTATGGCGTTGCCCTCCGGTGACAAACCGTCAAACCGTTTTACCCATCCCTTTGAGAAAGATGAAACAGCCTGTGTGTCGTTGACAGACAGGCAGCAGGAAATATATTCCAATGTGCTTACCCACAGGGAAGCTGGCAGTATGGTTCATCTACTCTACGGTATCACCGGAAGCGGTAAAACAGAAGTGTATGTCAGGCTTGCCCAGAAGGTTATGGAAGAAGGCCGCTCGGTAATATACCTGGTTCCAGAAATATCTCTTTCATCACAGATATACCAGCGCCTGTATCATGTGTTTGGGGATGACCTGATTGTATATCACAGCCAGCTGACGAAAAACCAGAGGCTTCACAGCTGGAAGCGTTTTTTTTCCGGGGACGCGAAAATAGCCATCGGTACCCGTTCGGCCATTTTTCTACAGGGGCCGGATACCGGGCTGATAATTGTAGACGAAGAACATGATAGTTCATATAAAGAGCACAGCACCCCCAGGTATAATGCCAGGCGCCTGGCTTTTTACCGTTCAAAAACTGAAAATGCCATGCTGGTGCTGGGGTCGGCCACTCCTTCGGTTGAATCTCTTTTTGCCGCGGAAAGGGGACAAATGGTATTGCACCGCCTGGAGGAACGGTTTGGTAACGCCAAATTACCCGCTCTTGAGATTGTGAAACTTAACTCGTCTCGCCCGGAGAAGATGATCTCTCCTATTTTAACCCTGTATACCAAAAAGGCAGTTGATCGAAACGAACAGGTGATACTTCTGCTGAACCGCCGCGGCTTTTCACCGGTGGTAGTGTGTGATGAATGTGGTCATATCCTGCAATGTCCGTCTTGCAGCATCAGCCTTACCAGTCATGGCAGTGATTCATTGTTGTGTCATTATTGTGGATTCAAAAGAAAAATCCCCCCGAAATGTCCCGAATGTGGATCAGAAGAACTGGTGCGTCTTGGGTCTGGAACACAGCGCCTGGAAGAAATTATACAGGGGGTGTTTGCTGATTATTCAATATTTCGTCTCGATCATGACAGTGCCAGGAAAAAAGGTACCGTGTACGACCTGATGGAAAAGATGAAAAGCGGTGAGGTAAATATTCTTCTTGGTACGCAGATGGTGGCCAAGGGGTTTGATTTTCACAATGTATCGGTTGTGGGTATAATCCTTGCTGATGTGGGGATGAGCCTTCCTGATTTCAGGGCACAGGAACGCATTTTTTCCCTGCTGATGCAGGTATCGGGTAGATGCGGCAGGGGCTCTATCCCCGGCAGGGTAGTTGTGCAAACCCTGAATGACGGGTATCCACTCTTTGATTTTCTAAGAAGAAATGATTACATGGGATTTTACCGATACGAACTTGAGGCAAGAAGGGCACTTGGATATCCCCCATTTACGCGGCTTGCAAGGCTTTTGATACGGGGAATACGCGAAGATCGCGTTATTAAGGTTGTGAATGAATGCGCAGAGGTATTGAACAGAACTATTTCCAGGGAAAACCTTCCTGTACAGGTGGTCGGCCCGTCCCCGGCTCCCCTGACAAAGATTGCTAAAAACTACAGGCATCATATAATATTAAAAAGCACCTCGAGCATTAACCTTACCAGGGCTGCTGAAATGGTGAAGAAAAGCATGGGATCAAGTGATGTCTACCTGGAAATCGATATAGATCCCTATGACCTGTTGTGAGTTGTTGAAATTATT
>JAGYNX010000136.1 GCA_018399855.1 Spirochaetota bacterium | reverse complement strand
CACTCCCCAGTTCTCCATACAGTTTGACCGGCTGACAAAAAAGGATCTTTATTACGGGTCCATGATATATGATATTTCCCGGTCAACAATACACGGCAAGCCCTCCTATACCTATTTTTTATGCAGAAGGACAGGGAACAATGCCTCCTGCACCAACACATCAGACAAGAACGGGTATCTCGATGCAAATAGTGGGGGTCACACCGCCGAGTTTCGAGTTTCAGATCTCGGGGGCAATGTTACCATCGCACAAATCCCCATTACCAGGTCAGAAAAATCAAAGGCGGGAATGCCGGGTAAAAACTGGAAATGGGTTTCACGCAATACATCAAAAAAAATGGTGACCAGTGATAAATCCTGTACCGTTGAAATGCCCGCGTATGCCCTTCCCTCCTCATCTTTCATTTCTCTAGAAAGGGTGCAAAGCAGCAAAACTCTTGCTTCGGTTAAGAAATCGGCACGGGGAACACGTCTTTTCAGAGTATACAACCTGAAACCCCACGATGGACTTCTTCGCAAAAATGCAACCATAATGATGAAAGCACCCGGTGGGATGAATGCCAGGGTACTGAAAAAAATTACTATCTGCCAGTTCTATCCCGGAAAAAAACCCAGGAAACTGCGTACAACCTACGATAAAAGTAATAACGTTTTCACGGCAAAGACACGTAAGACCGGGTACTTCGCCCTGCTGATGGATTATTCTCCACCATCCATTTATCTCCCCCCTGTTCACGAGATGATCAACCAGGATAACGGGATAACACATGTGAGAATCCACGCGGTGGACAATCTTACCGGTATCAACACTTACGGGCTTACCTGTTTTTTAAACGGAGAAGCAGCTTCCTTCACTTACGATCACGACCGCAAGTGGATAGACATACTTGTCCCTCCCGGGAAAAGCCGGGTACATCACCTGCTGATCAAGTGTCCGGATTACGCCGGCAACTGGCGGGTATATCGAAACCTGGTGAATTTTTAATCACCCGTAATCTATTTCTTGTTACACTTAAAAATATCTGGAAGGATGAAAGGGATTTCCTGCTTGTATCGGGTATACTCTTCACCGAAACGTTTTTCGAGTTCCCTCTCTTCAACAATTTTGTCATACAGCACATGCAATGCGGAGATCACCACAGCAATAACCAGTGCCGGCACTGACCACAGGGCAATTGCCGCCCCCAAAAGCATGAGAACCACACCCAGGGCCATTGGATTCCGGCAATACCTGTAGGGTCCCCCGGCCACCAGCCTTACGGCAGGCAAGAGGGGGACGGGGG
The DNA here is from genome assembly GCA_018399855.1 of Spirochaetota bacterium. Taxonomy (GTDB): domain Bacteria; phylum Spirochaetota; class UBA4802; order UBA4802; family UB4802; genus M55B154. The sequence continues at coordinate 4,594 of JAGYNX010000136.1, read as the reverse complement.
TGCCCTCTCCTATAGCATATTGGGTATAGATTGACCATAACGCTATCCAGGTACCGGCTACCAGAACAATTGCTCCAGGAACCAGCCGGTAAAGATCATCTATTTCCGTGTATATGCTGTATTCAGGATGGAAAAAAATAGTAGCACCAAGCATAACCAATGGCAACACCCCTGCCCAGGCAATTATTCCCGTGGCAATTACACCCAGTTTTATATATTTTTTTTCCATATTCAATTATTTCTGTAAAAAGGAGTCCGGATCAAGAGTTTTTTCTCCTTTCCGGATTTCAAAATGCAGATGGGGACCGGTTGCCCGACCAGTGGCACCCACTGTACCAATTACATCCCCACGTGTAACCTTATTACCTTTTTGCGCGTATCGTTTATCCAGGTGTCCATAATAGCTGACCAGGTTATCAGCATGTTGAATAACTACCAGGTTTCCGTAACCATTATTATAGTAGGCCGATTTCCGTACTACACCTGATGCCGTTGCCTTTACCGGCGTTCCCCGTGGTGCCGCGATATCAATACCCTTATGAAATGAAGATTTTTTTTTGGTAATGGGATCTACCCGGTAACCATAATCGCTGGTACGTGTTCCACTTGCAGGTGAAATAAAATTTTTGGACTCCAGCTTCTCCACGTCATCCACCTTTTCTGGTGATACGGGAGTAATCATCTTACCTGGTATTGCGTCACCGAGTCCGTCGTTTATTTCTTTCATGAATGCATCAAGATCTTCCAGTATTTTCTTTTTTCTCTCAAGATCTGAAGTATGCTGCTTGTCCACACGATCCCTGTCCGCTGTTTTCTGATCAGTATACCTGTTATCCCCATTAGCCGCGTATGCGGTCAGCAGCAATATTAGACTTACAGCCCACAATTTTTTCATTCTCCACTCCACCTGACCCTTAATTAAATCATTCCCCAAGAACCCTGTTCAGCACCTTGGTAATATCACTCAGCCTGAAAGGTTTGGTTATAACATCTTTAAAACCATACGCACGGTGATTTGCCATAATCGGATCATTAGAATACCCGCTGGAAACGATGGCATTTATATCCGGATCAATTTTCAAAAGCTCCCCAACAGCCTCTTTGCCCCCCATCCCTCCGGGAATAGTGAGATCCATTATCACTGCCCCAAAAGGATTATTTTTCTGCCGTGCTTTCTTATATTCATCGATGGCTTCTTCGCCAGTCTTAACACATTTTACTTCATATCCCAGGTACTCAAGCATATGGCTTGATACATCACATATATATTCCTCGTCATCCATGATCAGAACTCTTCCGCTTTGCTGCGTGCTTACCTGGTATACATCATCGCTCTTTTTAACATCCTGCGACGAAGCGCGAAGGTAAATCCTGAAAGTTGTACCTTCTCCTTCCTGTGATTCAACCTTTATGTGTCCTCCATGTCTTTTAATAATTGAATAACTGCTGGCAAGCCCCAGTCCTGTCCCGTAATCTTTCGTAGTAAAGTAAGGATCAAAAATTTTATTCAGTATCTTCTTTGGAATACCCACACCTTCATCTTCAATTGAGAAAGTGACATATTTTCCTTCAGGCAGAGGGACATCCAGTTTACCTTCATAATTCCTGGCAACAATAAATATTGTCCCCCCCTCAGGCATAGCCTGCATCGCGTTAATAATTATATTATTCAAGACCTGGCTAATCTGGCCTGTATCGATATCAACAGACCATAAACCGTCTTGTATATCAAACTCGCAATTGACACCCGATCCGGCAAGAATGAAGCTTACCGTTTCCTTGATCAGGTCAACAATTGACGTTATTTCTTTGATTGGCTCTCCTCCTTTCGCGAAGGCCAGCAACTGGCGTGTCAGGTCTACAGCCCGCTGGGCAGCCTGTTCAATTTTTTGAAGAATAGGGAATGGCTCTGAATCGTCCGTCATCTTGATTTTGGCAAGAGAAAGATTCCCCAGGATGGCTGTTAAGAGGTTATTAAAATCATGGGCGATCCCCCCCGCAAGCACGGATAATGACTCCAGTTTACTCATTTTCAATATTTCCTGCTCAAACTGATGCTTGTCAGTAACATCCCTGATTGCCAGCACAACACCGCTCATCTCCTCTTTCTCCATCCTGATAGGGGAACCGTTAAGCTCAACAATCCGTTGATTACCTGACATGGTAACAAGGGTCAGCGGTATTCCAATCATGTCAAGCTCTCCATACGCCATCACCTGTGTTACGGGATCCGGGTAATCTTCACTTGTGTTCAGATAACGCAGAAACAGCACTTCATCCATCTTTTTACCTTCTGCGTCTTTTTGCGAAATACCGATCAATTCTTCTGCCACCCTGTTAATCAATAAAATTGTTCCCCGTATATCTGTGGTTATAACCGCATCACCTATAGATCGTAACATTGCACCAAGCTGTTCTTTTTCTCTTTCCGCTGTTTCGTTTGCTTCAATCAGTTCATTATGGGTACTTAACAATTCTTCATTAATAGCCTCAAGTTCTTCATACTGAGACTGGATCTCTGAATACTGCTGTTGTATCGTGGAATGGGCCTGCGTCAACTGGCTGATGTCTGTGATAATTGCCAGTGTACCCATACTTTCCCCAAGTGTAATTGGAACGGCTGAAATGTGCACCTGCTTAATATCTCCTTCAGATGTACACATCTGGGCCTCATACTGAGTGGGAACGTCCTTTTTACCTTTCATGCGGGCCCTGTAATTTTCTACTACTGCTCTACCCTGATCAGTATCAGGTACCAGGTCGCTAGGCGATTTCGCATAAAAATCATCCTCTGAATAATTCAGCATGGACAGCATGGCAGAATTTACAAAGGCAGGTTTTTCATCAATAACCACGATAATTCCGTCATGCGCATTTTCTACCAGTGACCTGTATTTGGATTCTGATTCCTTTAACGCTGCGATTGCAAATTCTCTCTCTCTTCGAATAGTATTGATCTTGTCCGCGATTCCCAGTGAAAACAGGAGTACCATTATTGACGACCCGATCTGGTAACCCCATTCAGTGAGAAATATGTCAGGAAGCACAGCATACACCCGCAGTGACAACAAGAGTGCCCCCAGTATAAAACTTACCGACGCAATCATATAGAAAACAGCGGGGCGATGTTTCTTGAACAGCTGATGGAAACCGGTAACCAGTAAAAGAACAGCTGCTGCCATGGCATGCAGCACGGATGCCTGTGTACCATAATAATACCCGATTACCAGCACGGCTCCCATTCCAATTATTCCCATGTATAACAACAGCTTCAACAGCCTGTCCAGAAAGGGCTGCAGAGTGGATGTATTTAAAAATGACCTGGTAAACAATGTAATACTTACCATAACCAGGAATACCGAGAGAGGGTGGGCCTTGTTTGCCCACCAGGTATTACCCGGCCAGAGATACTTAAAGGCCAGGCCATTGTTCACCATTGAAAAAATAGAAATACCAATTATAAAAAACACAAGATAAAGATAACTACGTTCACGTATGGAAAAGAAAATGAACAGGTTATAAAATAATAAGGCAGCCATAATGCCATAATACAACCAGAGAATGGGCAACTCCCTGAATTTGCTTCGAAACAGTGTATCCCGGGACCATGCGGTTAGTGGTACCACCCGGGATCCCTGTGAACGTACGCGAAGATAGTATGTCCTTTCTCCGGCAGGCTCGACGAGAGAAAATACATAATTTCTGTACAGGGGCTCTGGCCTCGAGTAAAAATCATAGGTATCACCGGTACGAATCCTACTATAACCGTTTTTTTCCGGTATAAAAAGGGTTATATCATCAATAATTGGATATCCAAACTCAAGGTGCCATTTAAGCGATCTTCCAGTAATATTATGTACAGTAAAACGGATCCAGAGATCTTCCTCGGAGTAACCGAATGAAGGATGTGCAGCAGTACTATAGGCAAAATTATACAAGCCATCACGAGAAGATATTTCATTTATTTTTACCGAGGAATCAACACCGTCCACATATTCAATATACCGATCCAGTTCGATTTTTGAAAGATCAGCATCCAGAACAACTGTGTGTTCATTTCCCGCATGAAGATATTGATACGAGGATAGTATCAGTATTGTGGTGATCAATGAAATTTTATACAAATATTTCAATGCCATTATGTAATTACTCATCACCATCAAATAGTATAATAATTCTAATTACCAGAAAATTAGCTTACTATATACTATAGATCACAATTTTACAACAAAAAATATATACACTGACATTTCGCACATATATATATATCTTTTATAGGCCAATTAATGATTGACTATATCAACATAATATTCTTTCATAAAGTATAATCAACCTGAAAGGGGCTGTAGCTCAGATGGGAGAGCGCTAGAATCGCACTCTAGAGGCCGTCGGTTCGAACCCGATCAGCTCCACATTGAGTAATTGAACTTATTATAATTTTATTTAAGCGGGTTCAGTGTAAACTCATTTTCAAAAACATTATTTTTCCCTGTATCATGCCACTGCCGAAACTCAGGTGCTTCTTTCAGCAGTTCATAGTATGATGAAAAGGGATTTAGAGACATCCCCGTTCGTAATGCGTGATGAGTAACAC
>JAGYNX010000135.1 GCA_018399855.1 Spirochaetota bacterium | reverse complement strand
CATACATGTATTAACTGTCAGCCCGATTTTGTAAAACTGGCTGAAGCCTATGGGGCGGTGGGTATAAGGATTGATAAGAAAGAGGATGTGATTCCCGCCATAGAGAAAGCCCTCAGTATAACGGACACCCCCATACTGCTGGACTTTCATATTGACAGGGAAGAGAACGTATACCCGATGGTTCCCGCGGGTAAGTCGGTAAAAGAAATAATAATGAGGGAGTTGGCATGAGTCAGCATGTAATATCCATACAGGTTGAAAACAGGTTTGGTGTCCTGGCCCGTGTTGCGGGGTTATTCTCGGCCAGGGGGTATAATATTGATTCACTGGCAGTAAGTGAAACAGAGATCGAGGACGTATCTGTGATGACGGTGGTGGTGAGGGGTGATGACAGGATTATTGAGCAGGTAAAAAAGCAGTTGAACAAGCTGGTTGATATTATAAAGGTAACCGATCATTCACAGGTCAATTCAGTGCAGAGGGAAGTGGTGCTTGCGAAAGTGCATGCCACCCCGCAGAAAAGAGCAGAAGTATACCAGCTTGCTGAAATATTCAAGGCTGAAATTGTTGATATATCACTCAAAACCATGACCATCGAAGTAGTAGGAGAACCCGAAAGGGTGGAAAATTTTATTGAATTGCTGCGTCCCTACAGGATAAAGGAACTGATTCGAACCGGTCGTGTTTCAATGATAAAGGAATAATCATATTCAAATAACAATAAAAGTATAAGGAGTAGTATTATGGCAAAAATGTATTATGATAATGATGCTGATCTCAGTGTTCTCAATAACAGGAAGATCGCGGTTATAGGATACGGAAGCCAGGGGCATTCGCAGGCACAGAACCTGAGAGACAGTGGCCTGAATGTACTGGTTTCAGAGCTTCCAGGAACAGAGAATTATAAGCTGGCAGAATCACATAACTTCAAACCGGTGAGCGCCCGAGAGGCAGCTGAAAAAGCTGATATCATCCAGATACTGGCACAGGATCATGTGCAGGCAAAACTTTACGAGAATGAAGTAAAACCTTTCATGAAATCAGGAAAGACACTGGTATTCTCTCACGGGTTTAACATTCATTTTGGACAGATCATTCCTCCCGAGAACGTGGACGTTGTTATGGTGGCACCGAAGGGCCCCGGTCACCTGGTACGAAGCGAATACGAGAAAGGGGGAGGCGTACCATGTCTCGTGGCTGTTGAGAATGACGCATCGGGACATGCCCTTGCAACCGCACTGGCCTATGCCAAGGGAATTGGCGCTACCAGGGGAGGCGTTATAGAAACAACTTTCCAGGAAGAGACTGAAACAGACCTGTTTGGTGAGCAGTGTGTATTATGCGGTGGAGCTTCTGAGCTGGTGAAAGCAGGTTATGATACACTTGTTGACGCGGGATACCAGCCGGAGATCGCTTACTTTGAATGTCTTCATGAATTAAAGCTTATTGTTGACCTTCTTTACCAGGGCGGTATCAATTACATGCGATATTCGGTATCAGATACAGCTGAATACGGGGATTACAAGGTCGGCAAACGGATAATTACCGATGAGACCCGTAAAGAAATGAAGAAGGTACTCTCAGAGATTCAGAGTGGTACATTCGCACGGGATTGGATCCTTGAGAACCAGGCAGGACGTCCCGAGTTCCTGGCTGTTAAAAGAAAAGAACGTGAACATTCAGTTGAACAGGTTGGACTTGAACTGCGAAGAATGATGAAATGGATTAACGCAAAAGAAGTATAAGAGATACCTTCATTTGTAATATGGTGAAAACCGGCAGGCTGTTCGTCTGCCGGTTTTGTTATGTAAAAATTTGCAACCATACGTCTTCACTCCTGTCTTGATATGTATACATACTAAACCCGATCTGAATAAACAGTGAGATTTGGCAATTATCGTGACACATCGGAAACAAACAACGTGAGAGGAGTGAGTCATGAAACGTAGAGTATTACTGGTATATCCGGAAATCCCCATTACCTACTGGAGTTTTAAGTATTCTCTTGAATTTATAGGTAAAAAAACTATATTTCCTCCCCTTGGTCTTCTTACTGTTGCCGCAATGCTGCCAGAAGAATGGGAACTGAAGCTTGTTGATCTGAATGCTGAAACACTTGATCCCGCTGACGTGGCTGATGCGGACATGGTTTTTCTTTCGGCCATGATGATACAGCAGGAATCTTTCAGGGAGGTTGTATCTCTTTGCCGGGAACATGGTACTACGGTTGTTGCGGGTGGACCCTATGCCACATCCTCACATCATGTGATAGACGGGATTGATCATTTCATACTTAATGAAGCCGAGGTAACATTACCCCGGTTCCTTGAAGACCTTGAGAAAGATAAAGCCGTGCATATATACGAGGATGACACCAGGCCTGATATCACGAAATCACCTGTTCCCCGTTTCGACCTGATTGACCCGGATGTATATTCAAGCATGCCCATTCAGTTTTCAAGGGGATGCCCATTTAATTGTGAGTTCTGTGATATTATTGAACTTTTTGGCAGGGTACCCAGAACGAAAGATCCTGATCAGTTTGTGAGAGAACTGGATACGCTGGTTTCGGTGGGAGATGTCAGGTCGGTTTTTATCGTTGATGATAATCTTATCGGTAACAAGAAACGTGTAAAGGATTTGCTGCGGGCAATTGTTCAGTGGCAGAAGGACCATAACTACCCTGTTTCTTTTCAGGCAGAGGCAAGTATTAACCTGGCTGATGATGAAGAGCTTCTTGACCTCATGGAGGAAGCTGCCTTTGACATGGTATTCGTGGGTATAGAAACTCCTGATGAAGAAACGTTGAAGTCAACTAAGAAACTTCAGAATATCAGGGGAAACATGCTTGAAAATGTTGAGAAGATACAAAGACGGGGAATTGAAGTTACTGCAGGATTTATCGTGGGCTTTGATTCTGACCCGGAGGATATATTCGACATGCAGATCGACTGGATCCAGAGATCGGGCATAATACAGGCAATGGTAGGTCTTCTTGACGCCCTTCCCAATACGCAGCTTTATAGAAGGCTCCAAAAAGAAGGACGGCTGCTGGGAGATTCTTCAGGGAATAATACCCATGATCTTGATCTGAATTTCATTCCGAAGATGCCTGTGTCGAAGGTGATTACGGGATACCTGAGGGTATTGTCTGAAATATATGAGCCGAAAAATTATTTCAAGCGTGCATTCGAGCTATATAAAAGATTGCCCGGTAATAAAAAGGTTTATCGCCCTTTTACGAAAAGAGAGGCCCGGGCACTGTTTCTTTCATTTTACAGGCAGACTTTCTCAAGATATGGTCATCATTACCTGCGGTTTTTGTGGAAATCACTGCGTTATGATGCCCGTCTTTTTTCTGAGGCTGTGGCAATGGCAATTAAGGGTTATCATCTCTTCAAGATTACCGGTATGCTTCTGGAAGAAGATGTTAATATGTATATAGAGAACGCGGAAAAAGCAGTTCCTGGCAGCTGGTCAAGACAGGGTGCCGGCGCGCCTGGAAATAAAAAAAAGGTGGCGCTGCAGGGGATGAAAGCATAAAATGCACATAAAGTATGTTGGCTCTTCATTATGATAGTGGAAAGGAGATAAAACGTATGGGATCTGTACCATCAGCAGCAGCACAAATACTAATATCCATTATACCAATAGTCGGAATTGTGATGGGCAGTGTGGTTATCTTTTTTTTCCTTTTCTGGAACCACAGGGAAAAGATGCTAATGATTGAAAAGGGCATTGAGAAAAAAAACACGTTATTTGACGTGGAATCATTCAGCCTTCTGGCCGGGCTTCTGCTCTTTGGTATCGGCATAAGCATCACCATGCTTTTTGCCATAAAGGAAGGCGCCAGTTATAATCTACTGGGCGGATTGATACCCCTTTCAATCGGTTTGAGCCTCATCCTATATTTTATAATTACAAGGGTACAAAAAAGAAATAATGACCGTCGAGCAGGTAACGGATGAACAGGTTGTTATACGGGTATTGCGAGGCGACAGTGAGAGTTTCAGGATTATTGTGGATAGGTATCAGCAGCATGTATATAACATCGGGATGAGATTCTTCCACAGGGAGGATGATGCCTATGATTTTGTACAGGAAGTGTTTTTAAAAGTGTTTAATAATCTTGGAACATACAGGCAGAAGGGTAAATTCAGAAGCTGGTTACTTAAGCTGGCATATAATCATGGTATCAACGTGATAAAATCCAGCAGGACGGAGCCGGAATTTGATGAGTTTATGAAACCTTCAGATGCACCAACACCTGAGCGTCAGCATATTAAGGGTGAGATTGAAGGTCTCCTGTCAAAGGAGATGGAGAATCTCCCTGTAAAATACCGTGTGTGTCTTGACCTGTTCTTTTTCGCGGGGATGTCATTCAATGATATAAGCAATATTACTGATTTACCCGTGAATACTATAAAATCCCATGTTTTTCGGGCAAAACGCCAACTCAGGGACGCGTTGCGGGGGACCATGGCGGAGGAGTATTATGAAATGTAACAAGGTAATGGAGAGATATTGCAGTCTTGATGCTGGCGAGAATGTGCCGCTGGGTGTGCGGGTACACCTGTTCAGATGTCCCCGTTGCAGCAGGGAAGCACAGTTGCTGGACCAGGAACTATTGCGCGTGAAAGATACATTTCCATTCCAGATGGAACATGATGCAAGTGACGCGATAATGCGTCATGTATACCTGTCACCCGTTCGTTACAGCAGGCATGTATCTTCGTTTAAGTGGATGATCACGGGGATCATTCTTTTCGCGGGGATGATGCTTTTGCCTTTCAGTCAGTCTCTTTCCTGGCTAAATAATTTCTACGGGGAAAAGTTCCTGTTTCCACTTCATCTTATAATGGGAGTCATGATCTCGATATATGCCGTGATTATGGTCGGGTCGAATCTTGAAGAATTAAAATCCTATGTAGATGATAAACTGGATAAATACCTCTAGTGTGACTGGGCCCAGTTTTTTCCCCAGCCCATATCCACTACAATGGGAACATCAAGCTTCAGCGCGTGTTCCATTGCGTCTTTTACCATTGATTCCATGATGTCCTTTTCTTCAACCGGCACTTCAAATACAAGTTCATCATGTACCTGCATAATAAGCGCCGATGCTAATTTCTGTTTCTTGATCTGTTCATGAATTCTGATCATGGCGATCTTGATCATGTCAGCCGAGGTGCCCTGTATGGGGGTATTTATGGCTATCCGCTCGGCTCCCTCCCTTCTGAACTGGATGTCTGCATTGATTTCAGGTACCTGCCTTTTTCTCCCCAGCATGGTTTTTACAAAGCCGGTTTCCCTGGCAAAAGCTATGGTGTGGTCAATATATTTTTTGAAGCCTGGATATGTTTCAAAGTAAATCCTGATAAACTCACGTGCCTCTTCCATGCTGATGTCTGCCTGTTGTGAAAGACCATAGGGGGATACCCCGTATATGGTGGCGAAGTTAATGATTTTCGCCTGCCGCCGCATTTCCGGCTGCACGCTGTCAATGGGGGTGTTGTATACCGATGCGGCTGTCTTGCTGTGTATATCAACTTCCTCCCTGAAAGCCGAAAGCATGGTTTCATCCCCTGAAAGATGGGCGGCAAGACGCAACTCGATCTGTGAGTAATCCGCTGAAAGCATCACGCATCCTTTAGCGGGAACAAATCCCTGCCGTATCTTCTTTCCCAGCATGTCACGTATGGGGATGTTTTGCAGGTTGGGATCTGATGATGACAACCTCCCGGTTGCGGTGGCAGCCTGGTTGTACGAGGTGTGAATGCGTCCTGTTGACTGGTTGACAAGTTTTGGCAGGGTGTCGATGTAGGTACTTTTGAGTTTGCTCAGTGTTCGGTAGGTGATAAGGTGTTCGATGATATCA
>JAGYNX010000134.1 GCA_018399855.1 Spirochaetota bacterium | reverse complement strand
CCCTAACCCCTCCCATCAAGGGAGGGGGATAAAGGAAACAGAATAGTTTGCAGTATTAAATAAATTATCTGATTTGTGGGTACAAGTCAGATATATCCCAGGGGGACTCCTGACTCATTATATTAAATGTCACCACCTGAAAATTTCATTTATATGTATTTTTTGTCCCCCTGGGGGGATATAGGGGGCCTCGTGGTGTACGTTCGCATGACAAAGAGGAATGTGCTCTTCTTCATTAAAAATTGACATTGAAATTCATGTTATTAACCGATTTTTTAATTCACCCCCAAAACAGGATCTATCCTTCTGTCAACTGGAAATGTTTCGCCGCAGGTCATCGAGAAAATGCCGGTATACCGAATCGATGTCAGTAATGACATACTGCAGAACACGGCTGTTTTTCAGGCTCAACAGGCCATGCAGCATACTCCATGCTTCAACGGTACGTTGCTGTGCTTCTTCCCGGCTGATTGCATCCCCTCCACCGGAGGCATCAATCACTGACTGCACGGCAATTTCTATGATTCGGTTGGAAAGATCCATCTCAATGGCGGCAGTATCTTCAAGTTCGGTTCCAACGAAGTCTTCATACCTTGGGGTGGGCAGGGAGAACATGATATCATAATGATGGGGGTATGTAATTCCAAACTGGTAATAGGCATCGAATACTTTCTGCCATCGGGCAGCCGGGTTGTTTTCTGATGCATAGGCACTGGACATGTCGTGATGAAGTATGGTGAAACCTTCAATCACAAGGGCCAGGTAGATGGAGTCCTTGTTGGCGTAATAATTGTAGATATTGGCAGCCGTCATCCTGATTCGGGATGCCAGCTTTCTCATGGTGAAAGACTGGTATCCCTCCTCGCTGATGATGTCCAGGGCGCTTTCGAGAATGGTGTTCCTGATCTTTTGGATCTCGTTTTCTGATCGTGGTTGCTTGCTCATGAGGTCTGTATATCCTTCTGCCTGACTGGCAGTCAACCTTTATTATCAGATGAATTCAGCCTGTCATACAGGGTGCGGTTTCTTCTGTATATTTCCAGAAAGGCGTGGTACAGGTCATCATACAGGTGCCGGTGCTGCTTGCGAGGCGTGTATTCTCCCGTAATCCTGACATGATGGGGTATATCGTCAAATTTCAGGTGTCCCATCCCCACCGACGCGATAAAGGCCGCCCCCCTGGCATTGGCCTGGAGAGGATCTTCAACCTGGTGTATGGGCCTGTTCAGAATATCAGCAAACACCTGGCTCCATATGTCCGACCTGGCACCGCCGCCTATGAAATGCAACCCATCAAAGGGCCTTCCGGTAAACTTCTCAACATAATCCATGTTCCACCTGGTGTTGAAGGCGATACCCTCAAATACCGATCGCACAATCTCCTCACGGCTGCTGGTGACGGCGAGATTATGAATGCCTCCCCGCAGGGTATTGCTGTCCACCGGGCTGCGCTCACCATGAAGCCACGGGGTGAAGATGAGCCTGCCTGCCCCCGGCGCTGTTTCAGAGACGATACGGTCAAGGGCGGCGTAGAGGTTTTCGTTCTTTTTCCGCTTCAATGTCTTCGCGTCCAGCACGTGTTCTATGAGATAGGTGAGACATCCCCCTGCCATGTCCTGCTCGTTGACGCATTGATACCTGCCCGGTATGGAAGATGGAAGGGAGGCGATGCTGTGCGGTATATCGGTCTTCTTGAAGGGAACGATACACTCCACCCACGAAGAAGTGCCGATGTAGAGGTGTCCCTGGAAATCCTTTACCGCACCAGAACCAACCAGGGCTGACTGGTGATCCGGCGAACCGGAGTACACCTTTACGTCCTTCCCCAGCCCCAGCTTTTTAGCCACCGATGGAAGCAGTGTGCCCACCGTGTCGATGGAATGAATCATGCGGGGCAGTTTTTCCCTGTCAATGCCGAGCTTTGATATCAGGGAATCATCATAGTTCATGTTGTTGATGTTCTTTGCGTTTGTTACCCAGAAGAGGGTCATGGCATCATACGAGGCAAGAAATTCACCGGTGAGTTTCAGGTTGAAGTAGTCTTTGCTGCTGAGAAACCTGTATGTCTTTTCGTAAATATCTGGCCTTTCATTTTTAAGGTAGAGGACATGGGCGATGTCATCTTTTCCTGATAATCCCGGTCCTCCCCCGGTTTTGCGTATCCAGTTCAGAATGCGGCTGAGGCCGTAGCCGTCAATGTTGATAATGCCCCGCATGAATTTCTGCACATGGGGAGCACCCCGGGAGTCCATCCAGGTGAGTGAATTCATCAGTTCTTTCCCATCTCGGTCGACAGCCACCGTGCTTGAGAATGTGCTTGATACGCAAATTGCCCTGATCAACGCGGGGGAAACGCTTCCCCGTGCCATAAGTTTTCGTGCGGCCCTGGTAAAAGCGTTCCACCAGTCACGGGGGTCTTGTTCGGCCCCCCCACCGGGAAGAAAATGAATTGGTGTAGGCTCATTCTGGAAGTCTGCAACCCTGCCGAATATTGATACCAGTGCCACCTTGCATCCCGATGTTCCATGATCAATGGCCAGCACATGGGGAATTTTTTTTGATCCCATACCGTCCTCCTGAATTTTGTATGTAAAGTCCCCTCCCGGACAGGAGGAGACTTCCCCGTTTACAGGTCTATGGTGCTGATGTTGCCTTCGCCGTCTATCTGCTCAACAAGGAATCCTTCGAAGGCCCCTTCTTTTTGTGATGACTCATCGGCCTTCATTATCTCGGGCAGCAGGTTGATGAACTCGGTGGCGTCGATACATGCCTCCGGCGGCATCACGCCGGTTTTGCGTACCATTCCCTGCTGCATGGCGATGGCGCCCATGGCCGCGGGTATTCCGGTTCCTTCGCCAAGTGCCTGGCTGGTGGATGCCATGTGAAAACGGTATTCCATGTATCCCCCGTCTTTTTCTCCCTTGGCGATGACGGTAACACAGCCCCGCTGGGCACCGAAATTGGTTTCTTTGAGTATCCTGTCCCTTTCCCGTATGATGTAGGCTATGGAGAAGTCATAAGGCCTGATGCTCTGACCCTTCACGTTGACGGGCTCCTTGTCCTGCAGTCCCAGGGCGCATATGTCCCTGATGAGATTATAGTAGGGCTCTGGAAGAACGCTTCCCTTGTTGGTTACGTGTTTCAGGGGAATGTATTTCGGTATGGTGATCTGCTCCGGGTGGGGGTAGGGGTAGAGAAGGGTTTCTCCCACCTGGGGAAAGGTAAATCTCTCCCTGAGGGCGATCCCGTCCTCCTCAAAATACTTGACGTGCTGCAGCTTGCCGTCAAGGAACATGGGGATGTCAATGGACATGCAGTGGAAGCGATGCTCGATAACACCCTCTCCCTCCACGGCTTCACCCCCATGGGTGTGAAAGATGTCGATCTCGTCAACACGGTCAAGAAGGCTGTCGGCTGCAAGCCGGGCCAGTATGTTGGTGACACCGGGTGAGCTGCCCATGCCGATGAGGGCCTTGACTCCCTTTTCTTTTGCCCTGTCATCCCAGTCAAGTATCTCCAGGGTGACGTCAACGTCGTCGCACACGTCCACGTAATTGATGCCGGCCTCAAGCACCACTTCAAGTATGGGTTTTACCGTTGAATAAAAGGGACCCACGCAATTGAGCACCACGTCACTTCCCTGTATCACCTTGCTTATGCTCTTTGGGTCATACGCGTCAAAGAAAGCGGCGGTAGTGCCGTTACCCAGTTCGGCCGCCATGTGTTCGGCTTTTTCGCTGTTGTAATCGGCGATCACCACGTCTGAAAAGGCCGGATGCCCAACCAGTGTTCTCACAGCCACGCTGCCCACCGCCCCGCATCCTCCAAGTACTGTTACTTTTGCCATAATGCCAACCTCGCTTATTAAATTAACAATGTTAAGTTTAACAAAGTTAAATTATAATGGGTGAGCTGTCAACAAAAAAAATTTTATGGGTGGGTAATGGTTTAAAAAGATTACCACAGAGGCTCAGAGGTAAAGTGGTGACGGGTAACGGGTGACGGGTAACGGGTGACAGGTGACGGGTGACGGGTAACGGGTGACAGGTGACGGGTAACGGGTGACAGGTGACAGGTGACGGGTGACGGGTGACGGGTTTAATAGATGATCAGAGTTTTCCTGACCATGAGTATCGTTTTACCGGAACGACGCGTCAATCTTAAAAATAAGATTTTGCAGGCTAAGAAAAAATATATCTAACACTGGACTTAACCCGTCACCCGTTACTCGTCACCCGTCACTCTATGCCCTCTGGTCTATGCGGTAATGCGAACGGTATCTTCTGTGCTCTCTATGCTTTCGTGATTCTGTGTGACTCCGTTCAGGCCGAAGAGGTCATCCAGCACGGCATCCCAGGTGTATGACTGGGCGTTCGCATGGCTTTCTTCACGTATTGCCATGTACTGTTCCGGTTTCTTTTCTATCATGTCAAGATAACGGGTTATGGCTGTTACCCATTCTTCAAGGTTACCGTTTGCGGCAACTGTTCCTGTCTGTCCGTCGATGATGATTTCCCGGGGTCCCCCAATGTCAGAGACCACGGCGGGCAGGCCGCAGCCCTGGGCCTCCAGTACCACCATGCCGAACGTGTCGGTGATGCTGGGAAACACGAACAGGTCAGCCCCTGAGTATATTTGCGGAAGGGTCTCGCGGGGCAGTCTTCCGGTGAAGTAGAGTCCTTCCTCTGTTTCGTGTTTTTTCCGGAATTCTTTGTAATATGGGCCGTCACCGGCAAAGATGGTATTTACCCGGTATCCACGTGTGGTTATTTCGCGGTGTATGTCCACGATGAAATCGATGCTCTTGTCCTGTGACATGCGTCCAGCATACAGCAGGTTAATACCCTCGTCAATGCTGCAGAGTTCCCTGAGGGTGTCTTTTCCTTCAGGCCTGAAGGTGAACATTTTTTCGTCTATAGCCTTCTTGAAGTGTACCATTGCTGTTCTGTCAAAACCCCTCGATTCAAGTAGATCCATGTATTCAATTGTGGGGACCGCAATGGTATCCATCGAGGTGTAAAACCACTTTGTAAATGCTTCCACCATGCTGCTTATCCCCGAATCATCAACCAGCCTGGATACCTGCATGGTGAAGTCGGTATGATAGACCCCGGTACATTTTACCTGGAGCAGTCGTGCCACCAGCAGTCCCAGCAGCCCTATAGGTCCCGGCGTGGATATGTATATCTCGTCGGGCTCGTATTCAGAAAGGTCCTTTATGGCTTTCAACACCGAGGGAATACGCATGGTGAGGCTCTCGTAATATGGCAGGGGAAATGAGTACAGTGATTCAAGATTTATTGTTCCAGGGGGCATCTCAACGGGAACATTCTCCGGTACCGAGGTGACCAGTCGTATGTCCCTGTTTCGATGATATGCTACCCAGCCTGTCTCGTTTATGGTGGCAGCCACCCCGTTGAGGTCTCCCAGTGTATCGGTGAACCAGAGTATCTTTTTTTTGTTGTCATCCAGGTCGGGAAGGTACTGCTTCTCAAGTTGTGCCATGAGTTCACGCCCCTGGTACATATGGCTCAGGGTGGTGAAGAAGGGAAGGGAAAGAAATATTCCGGGGAGGGACGAGGATACGCTTTTGATGATGCCCTCCAGGTTGCCCCTCTTCACGTTTTTCTCAAATGATCTGAACACGATCCTGAAAAACTCGTCGGAAACATCGGTAATCTTATCATACACGAGACCAAGTTTTTCTTCAATATCGGTAAAGCCGTTTTCCCGCAGGCTTTCAACCAGTTCAAGCATGTGCAGCTTTATGGGGTTTTCCCGAAAGTCCTTTCGCGACCTCAGGCGGCGCATGGTGAAGCGTTCCCTGAAGCTGGATGGTTTATCATTGAAGATTAATTCATTAATATTCTGTATAAAGGATTTCG
>JAGYNX010000133.1 GCA_018399855.1 Spirochaetota bacterium | reverse complement strand
GATATATTCTCCACCGAGGGCACCATGTGCCTGGTAAAGCCTGCTGTCTGTACTGTCTTCTGCAAGCTGGCCGTTTAACCGGTGATAATACTGGGCGCCCCCCAGGGTATAGCTCATCTCGTAGGAGGGGGTGTGCTTGACAATATTCTTCAACTCAAGCCCCACGTTGTCTTTTTCTTCCCTGGTGTACACGGGGTTGTCCCCCATACCGTATGAATCATTATGTACATCTATTTCCAGCAGGGTTTCCCATTTTTCGGAAAGACTCACGTTACCGGTAAACCCTATCCTGTTCTCATAATAACTGGTATTTTCGAACACTTCATCTTTATAGCCGTAATCATTTGATTTCTTAAGGTATGACCGCAACAGGTACACAAAATCACTTTGTTCCTGTGAGAAATTTACTGTTGAGAGCATGTTGTTATACTGTCCGTATACAGCCTGTATATCAACGTTTATGCTCCTGGTGGCAGACTTCTCTTTATCATCAGCCGATGCCGACTGGATACCATCCGGCGGCACCTGGTCACCTGTACCGGTCTGCGGGTATGAGGCCCGGGCAAGAAGTATAATTATAATTACACAGCATGCACACGTTAATTGCTGAAATTTCATTGATGGACATCCCCGGTGAAACAAAATATGCGTACCCTGAATTGAGATTGCAGGTACAATAAAAAAAGGTGCTCAAATACTGCAGCACCCTCTTATTCATGTCAATAGATTTTAACCGGCCAGGCTATTCAATATCCCTTTGTATGGGCTTTGAACATTTTCTGCATGAAACCGCCTGCTGGGGTACACCATAGTCGATTATCACTTTCAACTCGTACCCGCAACTGCACCTGTACCTGTATTTTCTTATTGTATAATCCGGCATCACAAACCCCCGATCCATCGCTATCACCACTGTAACGATGGTTGCTGTATATACTTATTATCGGAATGATACCGTATTTTTCATTAACCCTTATTTCAACGCGTCAACCATGTTGATTTTTTCCCATGTGAATTCAGGCTCGTTTCTTCCAAAATGACCATAGGCGGCTGTTTTCTGGTAAATAGGCCGAAGAAGATCCAGGTCACCGATCAGCGCCTTGGGCCTGAGGTCGAATACATCACGTACTTTCCTGGCTATATCGTCATCGGACGCCGCACCGGTTCCAAATGTTTCAACCATCACTGAAACCGGTTCGGCCACACCGATGGCGTAGGCAACCTGTACTTCGCATCTCCCGGCAAGTCCGGCGGCAACAATATTTTTCGCGATATACCTTCCCATATAAGCGGCAGACCTGTCCACCTTGGAGGGGTCTTTACCTGAAAAAGCACCCCCGCCATGCCTGCCCATTCCACCGTAGGTATCCACGATTATTTTTCGTCCCGTGAGCCCTGTATCGCCGTTTG
This sequence comes from Spirochaetota bacterium, assembly GCA_018399855.1. Classification (GTDB taxonomy): domain Bacteria; phylum Spirochaetota; class UBA4802; order UBA4802; family UB4802; genus M55B154. Next base: position 4,483 of record JAGYNX010000133.1, on the reverse strand, counting down.
GTCCGCCGATGACGAAACGACCCGTGGGATTCACGAATATCTTCGTTTTGTTGTCCCACATGGCCGAAGGTATCACATCTTTTATAACGATCTCGGTAACCGCCTCACGGATCTGCTCAAGGGTTACATCGTCTGAATGCTGTGTTGAAATGACTATGCCGTCAATTCGCCTGGGCTTGCCGTTTTCATACTGCACGGTTACCTGTGACTTGGAATCAGGCCTGACAAAGGGGATAGAACCGTCTTTTCTTGCGTCGGCAAGTCTCTTTACAAGCTTATGAGCGTACAGGATGGGCATGGGCATCAGCTCTTCGGTTTCATTAACCGCGTACCCGAACATCATACCCTGGTCGCCCGCCCCCTGGTCCTTGTGAAGGCCGGCCCCCTCGGTTACACCCTGTGATATGTCAGCCGACTGGGCGTGTACGTATACTGCCATTTCACAGCCCTCGGCATCAAACCCTATATCATGTGACGTATAGCCGATCCCGGCTATTACATCCCTTGCTATTCTCTCGTAATCTACACCCTGTGACGAGGTGATCTCCCCGGATATGATGGTTCTGTTGGTGGTAACCAGGGTTTCGCATGCCACGCGGGACGAAGGATCCCCTTTCAGATGAGCATCCAGAACCGCATCAGATATCTGGTCAGCTACCTTGTCGGGATGTCCTTCTGAAACAGACTCAGACGTAAAAAGACAATCTTTCATAGACATTCTTATATCTCCTATTTCCAGTGAATACACTCCGCGGGGCAGCTGTCGATAACTTCCTGTACCTGGTCTTCGCCGGCACCTTCGGCATCATGCACCCTGCTTACTCCGTCCGGGGTCATCTCGAACACCCGGGGCAGCACATCAACACATAACTCACACCCGGTACATTCATCCTGATCAACGTATACAATCCTGGCCATATGCGCCTCGTATGGGTATGTATTTATTTTTCTGTGGAATCGGTATCTTTTTCGGCAGGCTGTTCTTTCTGCTGCTCCAGCATACCCGTTGCCTTTGATTCGGGGGAGAGAAGTTCTTTCTCGATATTTCCCACTCGTTTTGATTCAAGAATGGCAAGACCGAGTGAACCAATCATAAAAATGGCAACCATGACGGATGTTATCTTGGTGATAACATCAGCGGTGGAAGACCCGAAGGCCGATCCGCTTGACGCGCCGCCAAGTACACCCATTCCCGCACTCTTATCAGACTGCAGAAGTATGACTATAACCAGCAATACACAGATTATTCCGAAAAAAACTGTTCCAACTGACATCAATATGCTCATAGCATATACCCTCTATTTTCAATACAATTAATTACACTATTACCTGAGTCACTACTACTAACCTACCGAGATAATGTCAAGAAAAGATTGCACCTTGAGGCTTGCACCACCCACCAGGGCACCGTCAATGTTCTCTTTCGCGTATAACCCTTCAACATTATCCGGCTTTACCGAGCCCCCGTAAAGCACCGGGATGCTGTCGGCGGTACCTTCACTGTATATCTCTGCCAGGACCTTTCTGACATGCTGATGCATTGACTCGGCGATTTCAGGTGTGGCAACCTTGCCCGTGCCGATTGCCCATACCGGCTCATAGGCCACCACCGCTTTTTTTGCCTGTTCTTCGGAAATATCTTTGAACGCTCCCCTCAGCTGGGAATCAACCACCTGTTCTGACTTGTCAGCTTCCCGTTCTTCAAGAAGCTCACCCACACATATCATGGGAACCAGGCCATGGGCATAAGCTGCCTTAACCTTGCTGTTCACCATCTGGTCTGTCTCGCCAAATACATGCCTTCTCTCGGAATGACCGATAAGAATATAGTCACACCCGATGTCCTTTACCATAACAGGAGAATTTTCCCCGGTAAAGGCCCCCTGTTCTTCATAATACATGTTCTGAACACCCACCTTCACGGGGCTTTTCTTTGCCATATTAATAATTTCGGGTACATGCAGGGTAGAGGGGAAAAACACCACCTCCCGTCCTTTCAGATCACCAAGTCCTTGTATAACGCCCTCTGCCAGGTCTCTGGATTCTGCAAGTGTATTGTGCATTTTCCAGTTTCCGGCGAATATCTGTTTTCGTGCCATCAGCCAGTTGCCTCCTTGTATTTTTGAATGAATAATGAAAATTAAGGCGGCGATGATACTCGCCGCCTTCTGTACCGTACAACATCGGGGAATTTACTTCGAGATATATTTTACCAGGTCTACACAGCGTACCGAGTATCCCCACTCGTTATCATACCAGCTTAACACTTTCACCATGTTATCACCGATAACCGTGGTAGAATCAACATCCACGATTGACGAGTTGTTATTACCAACAAAATCAACCGATACGAGCGGTTCATCAGACATGGCCAGGATCCCCTTCAACTTGCCGTCGGCAGCCTTACGCAGGGCATCCACAACTTCATCTTTTGTAACTTTCTTCTTCAGAACGCATACAACATCAACAAGTGACACGTTGGGTGTAGGTACACGAACCGCCCCGCCGTCAAGTTTTCCCTTTAGCTCAGGAATTACAAGTGCCACCGCCTTCGCTGCCCCGGTAGTGGTTGGTATCATGGATACCGCGGCGGCACGGGCCCTTCTCAGGTCTGAATGGGGAAGGTCAAGTATTTTCTGGTCATTGGTGTAAGAGTGAATAGTAGTCATAAGACCATGTTCAACACCAAAAGTATCGTTCAGCACCTTCATAACCGGCGCAAGGCAGTTTGTTGTACATGAGGCGTTTGAAATGATATGATGCTCGGCGTTGTTGTACTTCTCTTCGTTAACACCTAATACGATGGTTATGTCTTCACCCTTGGCAGGGGCTGAAATAACAACCTTCTGTGCTCCCGCCTCGATGTGCTTCATGGCCTTTTCCTTGTCACGGAAAGCCCCGGTTGCCTCGATTACGACCTGCACACCTTCAGCCTTCCAGGGAAGCTGGGCGGGATCCTTTTCAGAATGCACCTTGATCTCTTTACCATTTACGATAATTGCTTTTTCAGTGTGGGATACTTCTCCCTGGAACCTGCCGAAAACCGAGTCGTACTTCAGCAGATGCGCCAGGGTAGCGGCATCGGTAAGATCGTTTATACTTACTACCTCGATATCACCATAGCTTTTCTGGTCCTGGATAATTGCCCGTAACACATTTCGTCCGATCCTTCCGAATCCATTGATGGCAATCTTTACACTCATAGTATATGTTCCTCCTTAAAATTATTGTTTTCTAAAATAGAACCACAGAGGCTCAGAGATACAGAGAAAGGATAGAGAAAGGATTGTATAGGTAACTGGTTCAATCATGAGCCATTGTGACTATCGAAGAAAAAGCTTCTCTCCAAATAGTCACCATTTTTGATGATATATTAAGTATAAAACAATACCTATCCTTTCTCTGTACCTCTGTGCCTCTGTGGTAAATTTTTTAAAATGTCATGCATGTATATTATATACTATCACTGCTATAAAAATCATAATTTTTTTGGATAATGTCAAAGTTTTTCACCCTGCATCAGCAGCCTTCCAGGGATTTACAAAAATCTGTCAGCAGGCGGTTTACTTCTTCGTGTGATTCAAGGTGTGGCATGTGTCCCCGGGCGTTTATAACTTCCATTTTTGCCATCTGACACTTTTTCAGGGTTTCAGACACCTCAAGTGGCACCATCTTGTCTTCCGAGTTTGCGATGATGAGTACGGGTACTTTCACGTCGGGACAGTCACCGGTGTAATCAAACCCGTTGCATATTTTGAAGTCTGCCTCAACCACTTCTTTTCCTGTCTCATGCATCTCGTGCAGTGCCATTTGCCTGGTCTTTTCGTCCACCCCCCTGCCGTAGCTCAATTTGACCGCAAGTTCACACAGGCTGTCATAATCCTTTTCAAGAAGATCAAAGACGAGGGGGGACACGGGCAGGACGGCACCGGTTGCCACGAACACCATGCCCGCAATACGTTCGGGAATGCTTTTATACAACTCAAAAGCGATACCCCCACCCATGGAATGGCCCACGGGGATACATCGGCGGATGTCAAGCTCATCCATGACCTCGAGCAGGGTGTCCCGGTACAGCTCAAGTGACGGGGCCCCTTCAAGGGGGGAGCGCCCGTGCCCCGGCAGGTCAACTGCCACGGCATGGCGGCCACCCTTCAGAAAATCAAGCTGCCGGTGATAGAGCCGGCTGTCACCCCCCGCCCCGTGGATGAAGAGAAAAGTACACGCCCCGTTGCCTGCTACCTTTCTGTAGAATATCTCGCCCTTACTGGTATGTATGCGTTCTGATTTCATTTTACCTGTGTATGCCCCTGCTTGTATCACTATAACATATCACCCCCAATGCAGGGGGCACAAGTAATTTTCATCGATACACAATGGAATCCCCCCAACCCCCCTTCACTGAAGGGGGGCTAAGGTGAGGGTTCGACTCCTGGGAAGCCCCCTTTAGTGAAGGGGGCGCAAAAAAGCTCAGGAACATATC
>JAGYNX010000132.1 GCA_018399855.1 Spirochaetota bacterium | reverse complement strand
GATCTTTTTGATCATATCCCCGGTCATGGTTGTATCAAGATGAAGATCAATACTGTACTTTTCTATCATCGCCCGGTAATAACGAATGAGTTCCCATATCTCCTGCTTGTGGGGGGGTGCTCCCGCCATCCATAACTGGCCCCCGATATCACTGCTTTTTTCATACAATGAGACCCTGTGCCCCATCTGCGCGGCAGTAACAGCGGCTTCCATTCCAGCTGGTCCGGCACCGATAACCATAACATTTTTTACCGTGTCAGCCTTCCTCACTACACGCTCTCCCTCGTATCCTGCCCGGGGATTAACCACGCAGGTGACCGGCTGACCGCTGAAAATGGTATCCGTACACCCCTGGTTACAGGCCATGCAGGGACGTATTTCCCGGTCACGCCCCTCTTTCGCCTTTTGGGGCCAGTATGGGTCGGCCAGCAATACCCTTGCCAGGTTTACCATGTCAGCCATACCGTCGACCAGGATCTGCTCTGCTTCCTGCGGGGTTGAGATCCTGTTTGATGCCATCACCGGTACCGATACTGCCTTTTTAATATTCAACGCAAGATACCCGTATGCACCCCGTGGTACCTCCATGGGAAGCTGGGGCACACGTGATTCGTGCCAACCACCGGTCACGTTGATCATGTCAACTCCCGCCTGCTGGTATAACTTCGCGAATTTCGGAGTTTCAATATCCGTATTGCTTCCCTCGACAAAATCATTCCCCGCCATCCGTATGGTGAGAGGATAATCATCACCAAGTGCCACCCTTGTTTGTTCGATAGCTTCGCGGGCAAAACGTGTACGATTTTCAAATGATCCACCATATTGATCGGTACGCATGTTCCGTAATGGGGATAAGAACTGGGTGATCAGGTATCCCGCCGAAGCGATAATCTCCACCCCGTCAAATCCTGCCTCACGAGCCCGTACGGCAGCCCTGGTAAAGTTTTCCTGTGTCACATGAATATCCTCTATGGTCATCTCGCGGGGGGTTTCCTTTGAATACGGTGAATATACCGCAGAAGGGGCAAGAGGCTTTTCACCATATACCAGCTGTGAATAGGAATACGCACCCGCGTGAAAAAGCTGTATCCATGCCCTTGCACCCTCTTTTTTTATAATGCCTGTTAATTCCCTGAAGGAAGGGATCGCCTCGTCGTTATCCAGCGAGAGGGCAAAACCAGATCCTCCAAGTTTATCAACGGCTACAGGCCCCACCGTCACAATACCCGCCCCACCCTTTGCCTTTTCACAGAAATAATTCAAGTACCTGTCATTCAGTTTTTTGTCATACGAATACAAAAGTCCCATGGCGGGGTAAGCAATCCTGTTCTTGATTTCAACGCCATTTATTGTTATTGGAGTAAATAGGTATCGATGCATAGTTCTTCCCCTCAAAAATTAAGAAATGTAACATAACACTGTTATGTTAATATACCCAGACCAGTAAATTTTTTCAAGATTTTTTTTGTATTACAACTAATATTTTATGTATGCACTTATTCCTCATATACGCTTCAACCAGGATTCATGTGCATATGCCATGATCTTTCTCAATTTTTGGGTACTGGTGATCTCCATGAAAATAAGAAAAGCCACACCCGGAATGGATGTGGCTTTTCTTTCTTAAAATACCCTGGTACCCTTATATAAGCTGAGTGCCCAGTTTCTTCTGTGCCGCCTTGGCTTCCTTAACTGTTCTGTCCATAATTTCCTTTACTGATGGCACATCATTGATGAGCCCCTGGCTCTGCCCTATAAGCTGCACACCGTAATCCAGGTCACCTTTTTCTGTGGCCACCTTGATCTTGTCGAAGGCTGAGGCAAAATGTGCCAGCTGCATCACCATTTTAGGCCCCTGCACCAGCACACTGAGGGCAAGCTTGATATAGGGAAGATCCATTTCCCTTGATATCTTGTAGGACTGTATCATGGCACGGGGAAGACTCATTCCCTTCTTTACGGCCTTTTCTGCCGATTTTGTCTTCAATACCCGACAGTGAATCCCGTCAAATCTTTTTGAATAAATAGTATCGTCAATACCCGCTTCAATCTGCGCCTGTATTGTTTTATCATGCAACGGGCTTTCCTTTGTCATGGACATCCTTGTTCCCATTCCAACACCTTCTGCACCAAGAGCCAGGGCTGCTACCATACCCCGTCCATCCGCGATACCACCTACCGCCACAACAGGGATATTTACTTTTTCAACGATAGCAGGAATCAGTACAAAGGTGGTTATCTGGCCTCCATGGGCTGCTGCCTCGTGGCCGGTCACCTGCAGGGCGTCTGCCCCCTGTCTTTCCGCTGCCATGGCGTGTTTTTCGTTTACAACCGTGGTAATAACCTTGCCCCCGTATTTATGGGCCCGCTCGGCTATCCAGTCACATTTTCCAAGTGACACGTTGATGATGGGGATCTCTTCTTCCAGCATCACCTCGGCATTTTCTTTTGCCCCCGGCATAATAAGTGTACAGCCTGCGCCGAATGGCTTGTCTGTCAGTTCCCTGATCCTTCTTATGGCCTGGCGTGTCTGCTCGGGGTTCAATGGCCCCGTGGCAAGATAGCCGGTGCCCCCCGCGTTACACACCGCTGCCACCAGTTCTGGCGTGCTTATCCAGCTCATTCCCGGCAGAATGATGGGATATTTAATTCCAAAAATTTCAGTTATTCTAGTTTTCATGGTTTGCTCCTTCAATACACATTAGCATATACAAACAATAATAGGTACATAATGGTTCACCTGTTCTTTTTATCAAGCATATATTTTCATCAGGATCCCCAGCCATATACTTACAGCATTCCCTGCACGGTTGAAAGCTGGGCTTTAGCCTCTTCCGCGAAACGGGTTACCAGTTCTTTACAGGTGGGAATATCATTTACCAGGCCAACCGATTGTCCCATCATCATGGGGGCAATATCGATATTTCCTGTTTCCCAGGCTTCTTTTACCCGTGTACCCGCAATTTTTGGAATAAGTTCTTCAAGCCCGCATCCCCTTGTTTCCATCTCCAGCACTTCTTCTACAACCTTGTTATGTATGGCCCTGCCCTGCAGTCCAATGGTTTTACAAATAAGTGATGTCTCGTATTCCTGGCGGGCCACAAGTTCCTTCTTGATGTTTTCGTGTACCTCGCATTCCTGTGTTGCAACGAATCTTGTTGCCATCATCACACCCTGGGCCCCCAGCATCAATGCTGCTCCCATGGTTTTTCCATTGGCGATGCCCCCTACTGTAACTACCGGCGCATCCACGGCTTCAACGATTCGCGGTGTCAGAACCATGGTTGACACGTCATCACTCAACGGATGACCACCTTCTTCTATTCCCGCCGCGTATATTCCATCGTATCCTGCCTTTATAGCATGTACGGCATGACGAACTGATCCCACCTTGTGAAACATCTTCACGTTGGCTTTCTTCAGCATTTCAACATATTCAGGACCGCAGGCCTTGTCAATGGGCGCACCCGAGATCTCAAGACCTGCAACCTTCTCTTCTGCACATACCCGCAGGTACATCTTATGCTGTTCCGGTCCAATATGCACCGATGGCAGAATTGTAACATTCACCATGAATGGTTTATCCGTGAGCTTCCGTGTTTCATTTATGGCGTTGCGTAATTCTTCTTCTGTGGGATAATTCCCCGCTGTGAGGTTTCCCATCCCCCCCGCGTTGGAAATGGCTGCACACAGTTTTGGTGTACACAGCCACATCATTGCACCGCATATGATGGGATACTCAATACCGAACATCTCTGTAATCTTAGTTCTCATAATACCCTCCGGCCATTGATATTAACCATGCCCGCAACCAGTGTACACACATAGCCGCATTATGGCTGATGAATAGCATAACACTGTTATGTACTGTATTTATCAAGAATTTTTTGGTTTTTTTATCAATATTTGTAAAAGGGGGTGTACATATTTCACACCAGCTCACCACTCCTGATGGGTTCAGAGACGGCGCCCTGTTCCATGCCAACAATAAATCAAAAGTCAGTTATATAGATGAATCAGGAAATCCATGCAAGTCTTTGAAAATAGCTTTCAAGCACTTCCTCTGGAAGTTTTTTAAACTTCCTGCAATCTGCATCCATACACAGCTTATATACTTTTTTCATTTTGGCTCCTCCTTTTACTGGCTTACTAATCACAACGTATTAAGAATTGAACAGTAAGTCCAACTAAAGTGAGAAGATTTGGGTTCTGATCCATACTTTTTCTAACTTTTTTTCTACTCTTTTCTGCTTATAGAAGGGTAGGCACCAATTATTATGCCAGTATTAACAAAAAAGGACACGGTAAATACCGTGTCCCCGGGTTGTGTCCTGTTGGGCCTGCATGCTACTAATTATTTTATTTTTTTTGACACCCTTGCTTCTACATCCTTTGTTTCTTTGACTATACGCTCAATAACCTGCTTCACCGTGGGAGTGTCATGTATAATCCCGGTTACCTGTCCCATTGGCAACACCCCTTTTTTCGCGTCCCCTTCCATGGTGCCTATTCTAAATGCATCAAAACCTATTGCCATGCGGGCCATTTGCATTGCCCGCTTCGGGCCCATCAGGGTAATACCCACGGCAAGTTTCAGCCATGGAAAGCCCAGCATTTTGGCGATCTGACGTGACCTGAAGAGGGCACTGAATGGATTCAATTTCTTCTTCATGAGCCGGTCGACACCCTTTGCTTTCATCATACGGGCGTGCAGACCATCAACCTTGTTAGTATATACGGTATCGTGTATCTCCCGCGCAATGCTGTATTCCTTTGCCTTCTGGTTTACCGGACTTTCAACAGTATTCATGAAACGGGTTCCCATCGAAATGCCTTCAGCACCCAGTGACAACGCGGCCATCAACCCCCTGCCGTCTGCGAATCCACCCGCCGCGATGATGGGTATGTCCAGTGTTTCCGCGATGGATGGCACCAGCACCATCGAGGTAATCGGCCCGCCGTGTCCTGCCGCCTCGTAACCGGTTACGATCAGGGCATCCGCCCCGTCCCGCTGCGCGGCGAGTGCGTGCTTTTTAGTGGCAACCGTGGCTACAACCTTTCCCCCGTATGCGTGTACCGCCTTGCAGATTTTATCCCCCTTGCCCAGGGCGTAATTGACAATGGGCACCTGTTCTTCTACAAGCACATCAGCATTCCGTTCTGCCCCGGGAAAGTAAAGGGTAACATTGGCAGCGAATGGTTTTTTCGTAAGTGTACGGATTTTTTTCACGGCTTCACGGGTCTCATCTGCGGTAAGTATTCCCGTGGCCAGTATGCCAAGTCCCCCCGCTTCAGAAACCGCGGCAACAAGTTCGGCGGTGCTTATCCAGCTCATACCTGAAAGAACTATTGGATATTTAATCTTAAAAAGTTCGGTTATACGTGTCTTCATATTTTTGCCCCTCTAATTTACGTTAATAGTTCTGATGCACAGTAATTTTCACTCAATTTTTAGACAATAAGAAAAACTATTTTTTACAAATATTCACTCTCATCCCTGCGAGGTATACTGTACCTCCGGGCAGTACAGGTGGGGCAGGTTTACTGACCCTATCCAGCGGGTGCTGTTTGAAAGTAGTATATCACCCTTCATGAGATCAAACACGTTGTCAGACAGCATGCAGTCCTTCAACCGGCCTGTCACCTCACCCTTCTCTACCAGGTAGGCAAGATCAAGGTTGGCGGTGAACTGCCCGGTGAGTGTGTTTGACTGTCCGAAGCCGATGAACTGCTCAACCAGGATACACCTTTCCGGCATCTTCATACATTCATCCACCTTCATGGAACCCGGATTTACAAGAATATTGCTGAATCCCGGTGAGGGAAGTCCCGCGTAACTCCTGGATGCATTACCCGTGGGCTCAATTTGCAGCTTTTCTGCGTATTTCAGATCGGTCACGAATGTGGATAC
>JAGYNX010000131.1 GCA_018399855.1 Spirochaetota bacterium | reverse complement strand
AATATCTCTTTCCCTTTCCTTTTTCCCCTTTGCGAACTCTGCGTACTTAGCGCCTTCGCGGTGATCCTTAAAAACTAGACCCGCTTCAATATAGACGCCTTAAGCTTCTCGTCGGTTAATCCATCCACGTTGATGATATCAAGCACCGATGGGAAGGTGAGCACCGGTTTTACCACCTCGTCATCGAGCTGGTCGATTATTTCAGCAAATGACCTGTGGGTTAACGAAGAAATCTTGAACAGCATCTTTCGGCTTTTCTGCTGTGATTCTTTCCTGTGTTCGGGGTAGCCCTTCCCGAATTCCACGCTGAAGAGGCTGTCAAAGATATTCTTCAGGTTTACGTCTCCAGCCCAGCCGTAATTGTACAGTAACGGCAGGGATACACAGTTGCCCCCGTTGATCTGGGCGAAAAGCCATGCTTCAAGCGGGGTTGCCGTCAGCCCGCATACAACATCTGGATACTGCATCACCGACGTCATGAACCCCTGGCCGGTACCGCAACCACCCACAACAAAATCAACTGTTCCTGTATTTAAAAGCAGGCCGGCAAGTAACCCGGTATGCACATAGGTAAGTTCAGGAGTTTCATCCGGACTTTTCATGCCGGCGTTTATGACTTCATGGCCCCGTCCTTCAAGGGCCTTCATAATATCACCGTTGTGTTTGCTCGCGCTTACTTCGTTTACTACCGCAATCTTCATGTATTTCCTCCTTGTGTAAGGCTATTATTCTTCTTCAAGTTCCGGTATATCATGATACAGATCAAGAGATTCCGGGTTCATCAGGGCGTCCCTGTTGGTAACCGGTTTCCCGTGAATGATGTTTCGTACCGCAAGTTCTACCTTCTTCATTGTTATTGTATATGGAATATCATCTACCGCAATGATTTTTGCCGGTACATGCCTGGGAGAAGCGTTCTCCCGTATGGTTTTTCTTATCCTTTTCTTCAGTTCATCATCCAGCCTGTATCCCTTGTTCAACTTAACGAACAGCACAACCCTGATATCGTTATCCCACTGCTGGCCTACAACGAGGCTGTCGGCCACTTCTTGTGTATCATGCAACGCACTGTAGATCTCGGCAGTACCTATCCGTACTCCGCCGGGATTCAGTGTGGCATCTGAACGGCCGTATATGATAACACCGTTGTGTTCGGTGATCATGATGAAATCACCATGACGCCATACACCGGGATACACGTCAAAATAGGCATTATGGTATTTCTCCCCGCTTTCATCATTCCAGAAGTAAATTGGCATTGACGGGAACGGCGCGGTACACACAAGCTCTCCTGGTTTACCCCGTACCGGTTTTCCGTTTTCGTCAAAGGCTTCAACCTTCATGCCCAGCCCCCTGCACTGCAGCTCGCCACGGTATACCGGCCCCATGGAATTCCCCAGGGCGAAACAGCCGTTTATGTCCGAGCCCCCTGATATTGAAGACAGGCACACGTTTTCCTTTATCTTGTTATACACGTAATCGAAACTCTCCTCCGCGAGGGGTGAGCCCGTTGACAGTATTGCCTTTATACTGGAAAGATCATGATCTTTAGCAGGCTCCACATCGTTCTGCTCAAGGGCGGCTATGTACCTTGCGCTGGTTCCGAAAACGGTCATACCCGTACCTTCGGCAAGCCTGAATAGGACACCGGGGTCGGGATAAAATGGAGAACCGTCGAACAGCAGCACAGACGCACCGGCGCCAATGGATGCCACCAGCCAGTTCCACATCATCCATCCGGTAGTGGTATAGTAAAAGACCAGGTCATCACGCTTCACGTCCGTATGCAATACCAGTTCTTTAAGCTGGTTAAGCAGTATTCCGCCGGCACCATGAACCATGCACTTGGGCAGGCCCGTGGTACCGGAGGAGTACATAATATATAGTGGATGGTAGAAGGGCAATTGCGCGAACTCGATACGTTCCGCATCTTTATCAATGAAGTCATTATACCAGGTTGCCCTGTCCAGTGAATCTATGTCAGCATCAATTTCGGCGTATGGTATCACCACCACCTTTTCCACCGAATCAAGCTCAGGCATGAATTCCTTCAGGTTCGCAATAGTTGAAAAAGGTTTTCCATTATAATAATACCCGGTGGTAGTCACCAGCACCCGTGGACGCACCTGGCCAAACCTGTCAAGCACACCCTTTTTGCCGAAATCAGGTGAACAGCACGACCAGACTGCTCCAACACTGGCAGCGGCCAGCATGAATACTACCGTCTCGGTTGTATTGGGCATGTACCCCACTACCCTGTCACCCGGCTCAATACCCATCTTGCGCAGTGTGGATGCCACCTTTGCAACGGCACCGTAGAGTTCTGCGTGGGTAGTTGTTCTCACGTCTTCGGTCCACTCGGCAGCGCTCTTAATTGCCGGCCTGTCATCCCTGTGCCGCAAAAGGTTTTCCGCGAAATTAAGCCTGGCCCCTTCAAACCAGGTGGCCCCGGGCATTTTAGTAGCGTCATCTACCACGTACTCATATGATTTGGAGTAAATTACCTCCAGGTAGTCCCATAATGATGCCCAGAAATCACCGGTACTGCTAACAGACCAGTTATGCAGCTCATCATAGTTGCTAAAATTATTTCCATACCGGTCATTGACAAAACGCATGTACTCATACATGCGGGTATCTTTTACCCGTTCATTTGAAGGCTCCCACATTTTCTTTGACATGTCATTTCCCCTTCATGCCGAGAATCTGCCGTGCTTCCTCCGGTGTTGCTATTTCCCTTCCCAGTTCACCGGCTATCCGCACCAGGCGTTCCACCATCTGCGCGTTTGAAACTGCAAGTTCGTTCTTCCTGTAAAACACGTTATCCTCGAGGCCTGTACGGGCGTGACCGCCCATGAGCATTGACATGGAATTCATGTGAAGCTGGTATTTTCCAATACCGGATACATTGAATATGGCCCCATCTGGCAGGCGGTCTTTCATCACCACCAGGTTTTCAGGGGTACCGGGAAATCCCCCCATTCCTCCAACGCCCATCACGAAATTCACGTAATAAGGTTTGGCCAGCAGGTCTTTCTTTACCAGGTTCCCCACCTCCATGAACATGGAGGGGTTATATACTTCCATCTCGGGCTTGATATTCCTTTCCAGCATGGCACTGGCGAATGCTTCAATTTCAGACCTTAGATTGAAAAACTTCAGCTCCTTTCCCTGGTAAAAGAACACCACGGACCCCATGTTCAATGATGCCATTTCAGGTTTTGCATCAAGGCTTGATATCCTGTCTTCTATCGGCAGTTCAGGCCCTCCCGTGGTATTCTGAATTACCACGTTACACTTGCTCCTGATACCCTCGTTAATTTCACCGAAGATGGCACTGTCTGCCACACCGTTTCCCCGGCTGTCCCTTGCGTGAATGTGCACAATGGCGGCTCCCGCATTGAAACAGTCAATGGCACTCCTGATGATCTCGCCCGGCTGCTCTGGCAAGGCCTCGTTTGCTTCTTTCCCATGTATGCCGCCGGTAAGGGCAGCTGTTATTATAAGTTTTTCCATAAAAACCCCTTATGTATCATTGCTATATTTCGTATTATGCAACATGGTTTCCTTATTGTCAATGTTTTTTATATGAGGCCCAGCGTTTTTTTACTTGCATTATGCAAGTACTTTTGTTAATTTAAATTTAATATGCAGCAACCAACTAAGGGTCCATATGAAACTTACAGCAGAAGAACAGTCTATACTCAACGGTGACAGCGGAAAGGTTTTACAGAAGATCATGCGTTCAGTGGTAGTATACGGTGAGACCTTTGATGCTGAAAAACTTGTTCCCCTCTCCGGTCATCCGCATTCCGCCATGTCGGTTGGGGCCAACGTATTGAAACCTTACTTCAACATGCTTGATACCATTATCGATGAACATCTTACAACCTTCTCAACCTTTACCGTTGATCCTCGCCCCATGGATACTAATGTACTGAATTATTCGATCCTTGAAAAACTTATTTTCAGGTTTATGTACGGTTACCAGGAAAAATACGAGAAGAAACTTGACCGCCTTGGTCTCATTGACAATGACTCTTTCACCTGTGCCTGTTACCTCCCCGAGGTTGGCAACATTCCTTCAATGGGAGAATACCTCGCCTGGTCTGAATCGTCGGCTGTGGTATTTGCCAACTCGGCACTTGGGGCCCGCACCAACCGAAACTCTGTAGGTATTGACATGCTTTGCAATATCGTGGGAAAGGCACCTTACTTCGGTTTTCTTACGGACGGGGGACGTCAGGCCGCGTGGAACATACATGTTGCCACATCACGGCTGCCCAACCCCCAGGTGCTGGGCAGTGCCATAGGCATGAAGGTGGTTGAAGAGGTTCCTTTCATAACAGGACTTAAACAACACCTCGACGGTATGAATGAAACCGCCATACGGGATTACCTGAAAGAACTTGGTGCCGCAGCCGCGTCCAACGGTGCGGTTGGGCTTTTTCATGTTGAAGGGATAACTCCCGAGGCGGCACAGCAGGGAGATCATCTTTTAAAGAAACAACACGGTGAATACATTATCAGCGATAAAGAACTGGACCGTGTGTACAGGTCATACCCGGTTCTCTGGAAGGACAAAAACAGCAGTCCTGAACTCTGCTTCATGGGCTGTCCCCATTTCAGCCTGTCACAGTTGTACTGGTGGACTGAGAATATCGGGAACCAACTTGCCAGGAACAACCGTGACCAGGTATCTATTGAAACGGTTATCTGCGCCCCTCCTGCCGTCATGGTAAAGTTTATGGAAGACGAAAAGACATGGGAACGCTTCAACTCCATTGGACTTAAGGTTTGCGGCATATGCCCGATGGCACACATGACCAACCCCGTGTGCAGCCGCAAGTCAGTAATCACTAACTCCAACAAGCTTCGAACCTATTCAACCGCAAGGTTTTATACCGATGAAGAATTGCTTGAAATCATCTGCCAATAAGGAAGTATCCATGAAAGAAGAAAAGGTTAAAACATTTAAAGGTCGGCCGGTACTTCCCGGTAATATCGAGGGTGAAATACTTGTTTCACGTGAAGGTTTTAATACACTTGCGTCGTACAAGACCAGCATCATGACACATTCAAGAAAGGCGATATGCTCCGACCAGGGAAACCATGACCTTTACAAGAAAGACCTGAAAGACAGAATACTATGCCTGCCCTCCACAATCGGCTCAACCACCGGCGGGCTCATCTTCATGAATATCGTGGACATGAAACTGCCGCCCCGCGCACTCTGCTTTTCCCGGGGCATCGACTCCCTTGCAGCCGCGGGAATAATACTTTCTGATATATGGCAGGAACACCGCATTGTTACCGTTGACAACCTTGGTGATGAGTTCCTTTCATACGCAGAGGAAGGAATGAAAATGAGGATAACTGAAGACGGCACCGTCACTCTATGGTGAACATGGTATCCAGAACATTCCTGATATTATCAACCACGTCCCTCGCCTTCATTATCTGGGCATTGTGGGCATCCACATAAAAGTCGGCAGCTGCCCCGTGAATGTATGTACCAGCCGCGGCAGCACTCAGCGGCCCGTGCCCCTGGGAGAGCAATGATCCGATGATGCCGGTTAACACGTCCCCCGACCCGGCGGTTGCCAGCGCCTCGTTACCGGTTGTATTGATGAGAGATCCTTTACCGTCACTTATCACCGTTGCCGGTCCTTTCAGTAACGCCACCATACCCGTTATTTGGGCAAGCTTTTGGGACGCCTGCACCCTGTTCTTTTTCAGGGTTTCCACGTCAACACCGGTCAGCCTGGAGGCTTCCTTAAAATGCGGGGTGATCACCCACGAGGGAAGTATGTACTTTTTCACCAGGTGGCTGCTCATGGCAAGATGGTACAGCCCATCTCCATCGATGACAAGCTTTCGCGTATCATTTTCGTGAAGCACCTTTAACATGGAAACAAAGAAGGCGTGGGACAGCAGGCT
>JAGYNX010000130.1 GCA_018399855.1 Spirochaetota bacterium | reverse complement strand
ATGACATAGTAGAGGCTATACGGCAGGTATATACCCTGTCAACCAGCGTGACGATTGAACAAAACATTGAGGATATAACCATATCGGCAAAAGAATCTTTTACTATCGGGATAATTGTTAATGAACTGATTACCAATGCCTTCAAGTATGCCTTCGAAGGGTGTGACACTGGTGAGCTGCGTGTAACTATAGAAAATTACCAGGGGAGTCATCTACGTATAGAAGTGGCGGATAACGGGGTGGGAATTCCAGCGGAACTGCTGGATAACCGGGAATTTGGATTTGGTCTTACCCTTGTTGATGCACTGGTTAGCCAACAGGGTGGTAGCGTGCGTATCAAAAATGATAACGGTGGGATAGTACAGGTTATAATTCCATTGGCCGGTTAAATCGGAGAAACTGTATATGGATGCGAAAAAGAAAATATTACTGGTAGAAGATGAGCCGGTGGTTGCCCTTGACCAGTCAGGGATATTGAAAAAGAATGGGTACCTGGTAAACATGGTATATAACGCGGAAGATGCCATTACAAAGGTTAGGGGAGACAACTCTATTGATCTTGTATTGATGGATATAAATCTCGGCACAGGTATGGATGGGACAGATGCGGCCAGGAAGATAATGGATATTAAGGATATACCCATCGTCTTTCTTACCAGTCACATGGAAAAAGATGTGGTTGAGAGGGTAAAAGGGATAATCAGGTATGGATATGTTCTGAAATATTCTGGAGAATTTGTGTTACTGGAATCGCTGCACATGGCCTTTGAACTTTTTGAAGCACATCGCAGGGAAAAGGAGAGCAGGGAACAATACCAGGAACAGGCAAAGCAAATTCGTGAAAGGGTAAAAGAACTGAACTGCCTGTATGATATCGCGAAACTTGTAGAAACCCCGGGAATAACAATAAAACAGGTATTACAGGGAACCGTGAAGGTGATGCCACAGGCCTGGCAGTACCCGGAGATTACATGTGCCCGGATTATTCATGATAATCATGAATATCTTTCCGATGATTTTATTGAAACAGAATGGAAGCAAAGCTCTCCCCTTATTGTAAATGGGGAAAAAACAGGAATAATCGAAGTTTTTTATAAAGAGAAGAAACCTGAAAAAGATGAAGGGCCTTTTCTAAAAGAAGAGAGAAGACTCATGTATGCGATTACAGAGCGAATTGGACATGTCATAGAGCGTTTCAGCTTTTATAACGAGTTACGAGAAAGTGAAGAAAGACTGTATAATATTGTGGAACACATGCCCGTGATGATGGACGCTCTTAACGAGAATGGTATAATCGTGACATGGAACAGTGAAGCTGAAAAAATTACCGGGTATAGTGCCAACGAGATGATAGGTAATCCGGATGCCATGAAGCTTTTGTACCCGGATGACACATATCGTACGCGGATGATGAATGAAATGGACGCCCTGGGGAATGACTTCAGGGATGAGGAAACCGTGATCACCTGTAAGGATGGAAATAAACGCGTAATTTCATGGTCTAACATATCCGGTCAACACCCAATCCCCGGCTGGCATAGCTGGGCTGTGGGTGTTGATGTAACAGAACGAAATATTGCGATGGAGGATCTTAAACGGTCACGAGATGAGAATGAACTGAGGCAAAGAGTTGCCAATGTACTTCTTACATTCCCGGAAGAAGAAGTATACTCGGGTGTGCTTGATATACTTTTGGATATTACCGGGAGTATATTTGGATATTTCGGATATATTGATGACCATGGTGACCTTGTCAGTCCTACATTGACAAGAGATATATGGGAGAAGTGCCAGGTGCCGGGTAAGGATATAGTTTTCCCACGGGAGTCCTGGGGAGGGTTGTGGGGCAAATCCCTCATTGAGAAGAGAACCATACTGAGCAATGAAACGTTGAATGTGCCGGAAGGGCACATCTCACTTGCCAATGCCATATGTGTTCCCATTGTCAGTTCTGATGAACTTGTTGGGCAGATAGTGCTGGCCAACAAAGAAGATGGATACACCGAAGAAGACAGAAGGAAACTAGAGTCATTGACCGAATACCTGGCTCCTATTATACGGGGCTGGGTAGAAAAATCACGCAGGGATGAAGAAATTCGCAGGCTTCTCGAAGAGAAGGAGATTCTTTTACGGGAGGTTCATCATCGTATAAAAAATGACATGAATTCCATAAGCAGTCTGTTGTCGCTGCAGTCATCCTCTACTGATAACCCGGAAGCTTCAAGTACGCTGCTTGAGGCCAGGGACCGGATATCAGTAATGGGAACAATATATGATTCACTGTACATGGGCCGGGGTTTTTCATCCTTGAGTATAAAGTCATTTCTTTACGATCTGTTATCTTCCATTCAGCAAACATATTCGGGAGACGTCCCCGTCTCTATAAACTCACGAATAGAAGACATTGCCATAGCCGCGAAGCAGTCATTCAGCCTGGGAATTATAATCAATGAACTGGTTACAAATAGTTATAAATATGCCTTTTCCGGTGCGGATAATGGTGCCATAGATGTTGTTGTTGAAATGACCGATGACAAGACATTACACATTATTGTAAGTGATACAGGTCAGGGTATGGCTGCGGACGTGGTTGAAAAGAGAAACTATGGTTTTGGCCTCACCCTTGTAGATCTTTTTGTGCGTCAGTATAAAGGTACAATAGACATATCATTTAAAGAGGGCACACGTGTTGAGATATTACTTCCCATGTTGCCTGTCGAGAAGAAGGGATAACACGGAGATATTGTCTCTCCTCCTATGGTGTTATTGAGCGTGTTCCCTTTTGGATCTTGTCCCTGGCGTTATCAAATGATTCCCTGGCAATTTGTATCCTTTTTAAAAAATGTTCTGCCCCCTTAAAAGGTTTTTCATTGATCAGAATTGAAATATCTGCCAGTGCAGAATGCATTGCATCACAGCTATGGTGGATCAAATGTACCAGTTGACGGGCATGGTCCCGCGGAATATATTGCCGTATCTCACCAGTTAACACGGATTGTGACTGGTTTTTCGGGTGAGATGCGATACTCGCAGACTTGCGGTATGCATGTATGAAATGTTCAGCCTCTACAAGTGCATCCATTACCGGCTTCCAGGTTGATTGGCGTGATGCTGGAACTGTTCCCTTCTTGAATTCCCGTTGCAGCCACGACACCATGAAAATAAGTGAATCAATGCAGTAATCGGATACGACCTTCAGGCTGATTTTAAAAGAGCCGGGTTCATGGAAGAGAAAACGTTTTTCCCTGTTCTTTACCGAATTACCCTGAAGTCTGAATGATGTGTCAACTCTATCGTCCTTGTTGTAGGTGACACGATATAAGAGTTCCATGAGATCGTTTATATAATCAACATCGGTTTTACCTTTTTGGGTGGATATCTCCGTATCCAATTCTTCGTCTAAGGTTTCTTCACTGTAGCCTGATGACTTCATGGGTTTAATAATATCTTCAATAACTGATTTCATCTGGTCCCTTCCGATCACCGCCCTCGAGACCAGGGAATTGGTAAAGCCCATATTCTCTATGGTACTCATGATAAATCTATTCAAGTTTTCCCTGTTAAAGGATTCGGGAAGTATCTTTTTGTAAAGCCAGAGAAATGTTATCAAATTTTGTTTCAGGTTTTCAGCTCTTGCTGCGACACCGGATTGGTCAGTACTTTTCAGTGTTTCTTCAAGCATTCTTATTGTCTTCTGGAAAATGAGTAGAAGATTTATACCCTGTAAAAATTCTCTCAGTATGGGGTCAATATGTGAGTCAATCCTGTTCTCGATCTTATGGATTGAGTGTTTCAATGAAACAAGGTATATGTTTGTGTGCCTGGGCGATTTGCCTTTATCCCTGTAGCCTTGCTCCTGTTGATCTATTTCATTCTTAAGTGCATTTATACGTCCCTTAAGGGTTGATGAGTCAATATATTCCCTTTCAAAGAACATGATAATCTCTTCAAGTACTTTTATATTGCCCTCCCTGGCATTATCAAAATACTTAATCATCTCATAATATTCTTCCAGTGTACGACTTATTTCCTGCAGAAGGTCACGAATAATATAGTCATCTTTTCTTGAACCTTTATCGTATGAGATGTTGTTAATGTCGTATAACTCCCTGACCAGTATATATTTTTTTTCGTCTGTATCCTTCATCAGGGATTGCAGGTAGGAAGGGTTGTAAAGGTTTTTATGGTATTGTTCTTCCATGGTATTACCACGCTTTATTTTAATGATAAAAATGTACCATGGATGGAATAATAATCAATTAAATTATCTATTAAATATTTGTCGTATCATACAAGATTGATAAAGTACACTATACCAAGAATTCCCATCAACCCCAGTACAATAAGTGAAGCACTGTAGGTGTCATACTTGCGTTTGTGACGGCTGGTGTTTGCAATGAGGCCGATGATGCAGATAAACACCAGTGGATACAATAGAAAATACGCGTATTGCACAAGCAGCATGTTCCAGGATTGTTGAAAAGTTATATCATACTGCCGGTCGAAGAACCCCCGAACGGGAGGCCTTGCAAACCCGAGAAGTACGAATATTCCGAATCCTAAAAACCAGGATAACACCGCGGATACGTTTTTCAGCTTTGCAACGAAGTCAGATCTACTCCGCTCGTTCATTCCTTTTCTTGCCATTGGTAATCCCCCTGCTGATAATTCAAAATAGTATACTGTGGCGGATTATGCAATCATTTTTATTGAGAATATTTTTATGAATAGTTACACGTTTATTTATTTACACCATAAGGCACATGAATATAGTATATCAATAAATCGGCTAAAACTGAAAGCATAAGGTACCCATATGGAATTTGAAAAAATAATAAAGACACTGCAGACCAACAGCAGGTTTTTTAATACTTTCTCGGACGCAGAAATGATGCAGATACTGAAACATTGTACCAGTAAGTCATATAAAGAAGGACAGGTAGTTTTCCAGGAACGTTCACTTGGAGAGCAGATGTATATTGTGCTTACCGGCGCCGTTCGCATTAAAAAACAGGGTAAAATAATTGACCTGGTGCGCAAAGGGGAGTGTTTTGGCGAGATGGGTGCCGTGTCAGGCGATGAGCGGTCAGCAACCGCTGAAGCATCAAGTGACGTGTTATTACTTGAGATAGCCGAGAAAAAGGTGGAATCACTGCCGGATGAGTTGCAGGTAAAGTTATATAAAAATATAATGCTCATACTTTCCGACAGGTTGCGTAAGCGAATAGAAGAAAAGAGTCATTAAGCCATGGATTATGAGTATATTCTTGAAGTTGCGGGCCTGGTAAAACAGTATCCCGAGATTTGCGCGGTGGACGACATCAGTTTTGCCATTGAACCTGGAATATGCTTCGGCCTTCTGGGGCCAAACGGCGCTGGTAAAACAACATCTATTGAAGTAATTGAAGGTATACTAAAACCGACCGAAGGCAAAATACTTTACAAGGGACATTCACGCACATCCACCTTCCACGAAGAAGCGGGTATCCAGCTGCAAAGCACCGAATTGCCGCAATTTCTTACGGTAAAAGAAACACTGCAGATGTACCGCAACCTTTACAGGGGAAGGGCTGACATGGACTACCTGGTGAAAACATGCCGCCTTGAAGATATTCTCAAACGTGATAATAGAAAAATTTCGGGAGGACAAAAGCAGCGCTTGCTGCTTGCAATCGCCCTGGCTAACAATCCCGACCTGGTATTCCTCGATGAGCCGACCACCGGCCTTGATCCACAGGCACGCCGTCATCTCTGGGATATAGTAACGGGAATACAGAAGGAAGGTAAGACCATAATTCTTACCACCCATTACATGGAAGAGGCCGAGATTTTGTGCGATCGTATCGCTATCATGGACCACGGAAAGATCATCGCCATGGATTCTCCCGAATCGTTGTTAAAAAGATATACTTCGGGAACAACCATCGTTCTGGAGTCCAACGTGGAGCAACGTTTTTTGGACAGCATGCC